>JAUHXW010000211.1 GCA_030426705.1 Gammaproteobacteria bacterium | reverse complement strand
CGCATAGTTGAATACCGACAAACGATCTGGCGACAGTGCTATTACTTGCGCCAAGGTGTCTTTGAATGATTCATAAGTCTGATGCGGTAATCCATAAATCAAATCCACATTAATGGATTTGGCACCATTGCTGCGGCACATATTGATGGCGCTGGCAGTCAGTTCGATGGGTTGAATGCGATTGACTGCTCTTTGTACTTTTTCCTGTACATCCTGAACACCCATGGAAAAACGGTTGAACCCAAGGTCAACCAATAACTGTATGGTTTCAGGAGCGGCTTCTCTGGGATCAATTTCAATCGAATAATCTCGGCGATCATCATGCAATAGGTTGAAATGTTTTTCAATCATCGCCATCAGTCGCTTCAATTGTGGGTGTGTTAAAAACGTCGGTGTGCCACCACCAAAGTGCATCTGTTCAACCACACGCTCCTTGGGTATCAAGGCCGCCTGCATCTCAATTTCTTTTTCTAAATAATCCAGGTATTTGTCGGCTTTGTCCCGTTTTTTGGTAGCAATTTTGTTGCAGGCACAAAAGAAACACAACGTGTCACAAAAGGGAATGTGAAAATACAAAGACAGCGGTTTGTCTTTTGATTCTTCAAAATAAGCAGTTAAATTTTCTTTATGCTGTGCTTCGCGGTAAGAATCATTAAAAACCACAGCAGTGGGGTATGAGGTATAACGAGGGCCGGTCAAATTGTATTTTTTGATCAGCTCCAAATCAAATTTAACATCAGCAATGCGGTTATTTGAATCAGTCATTGTGTAGCCTGCGAACAGATGTGATTAAAGTGGCTCATTGTAACTGATTCGGTTAAAAACACCTTGACCTCAATCAAGTTATCCTGAACTTGCTTTATATGTTTTGAATAGGCAAAATAGCGTTTCTGCAAAAAAAACACCTCAAACCATGACTGATTACAAGAAATTGGCCGCTGCTGGCGTACAAAAATTGAGTCCTTACATTCCAGGTAAACCCATTTCAGAATTGGAACGTGAATTGGGTATCAGTAACATCATTAAGTTGGCTTCCAATGAGAATCCTCTGGGCCCAAGTCCAAAGGCCATGCAAGCCATCCAAAGTGAAATGGATGAATTGGCTTTGTATCCTGATGGCAATGGTTTTGAGTTAAAAAAGGCATTGGCTAAAAAGCATGACATTGATATGGATTGCATCACTTTGGGCAATGGTTCCAATGATGTGTTGGTGTTATTGGCTGAAGCCTATTTAACCCCAGAACATAATGCCATTTATTCACAATACAGTTTTGCGGTTTATCCAATTGCCATTCAAGCAGTGGGTGCAGAGCATCAGATGATTCCGGCATTACCCTGGCAGTCGAATTCGCCTTTGGGTTGTGACCTGGATTTGATGAAAAGCGCCATCAATGAGCAAACCCGCATGATTTTTATAGCCAATCCTAATAACCCGACCGGTTCATTTTTATCCGAAAGTCAGTTGTATGATTTTATCAAGGAAGTACCTGAAGACGTGATTGTGGTATTGGATGAGGCTTATCTGGAATATTCACCTCAAGATGAGCGTGTCGATGGCAGTCAGTGGTTACGTGAATTTGAAAACCTGGTCATTACCCGAACCTTTTCTAAAGCCTATGGCTTGGCAGGTTTCAGAGTGGGCTATTGTTTAAGTCATCCGGATATTGCTAATGTGTTGAACCGCATCAGACAGCCTTTTAATGTCAACTCGTTGGCTTTGGCAGCAGCCACCGCTGCCATTGAAGATGAGGAATTCCTTGAAAAGTCTATGGTGGTTAATGCCGCTGGTATGCAAATGCTGGAAGACAAATGTGAAGACCTGGGTTTACGTTATGTACCTTCGAAAGGCAATTTTCTGTTGGTTGATTTTGGTAAAGATGCCATGCCAATTTATCAACAAATGCTGGAGTTAGGTGTCATCACCCGTCCAGTAGGTAATTATGGTTTACCCAACTGTTTGCGTATCACCATTGGTTCTGAAGCTGAAATGGAACGTATGATTGACGTAATGGATAAGGTTTGTGGCTGAGATTAAAGCTTCTGATGTATTCAGTTTATCAGCCGTTAATGAACTGAAGGGTAGGTTTACTGTACCTGGTGATAAATCCATATCACACCGTTCGGTGATATTCGGCGCTATAGCCAATGGTCAAACGCAAATCAAAGGTTTTCTGCGCTCAGAAGATTGTTTGGCTACTTTGAATATCATGAGGCAATTGAGTGTCAATATCGTGGATGACGGTGAGAAAATTACCGTTAACGGTGTAGGCTTACATGGTTTAAAGCCACCCACAGAGCCTTTGGATTGTGGCAATGCCGGAACGGCTATGCGCTTGTTGGCTGGTTTGCTGGCGGCACAAAAATTCACCAGCACTTTGATTGGCGATGAATCCTTATCGAGCCGTCCAATGGGTAGGGTGATTAAACCCTTGTCATCCATGGGAGCGAACATTGAATCCAATGATCAAAAAGCGCCTTTAACCTTTTTACCTACTGAAAGAATCACCGCAATAGATTACTCAAGTCCAATTGCCAGTGCGCAAGTCAAATCTGCGGTGCTGATAGCAGGACTGTATGCCGAAGGCGAGACTTCAGTAACTGAGCCCAATAAATCTCGTGACCATACAGAAACCATGCTCAAGGGTTTTGGTTGTGAGGTTGCGGTTAATGGCTTAACCGTCAGTGTCAAAGGACACCCCCAAATGACCGGGCAAGCCATTGAAGTGCCTGCCGATGTGTCATCAGCAGCGTTTTTTATGGTGTTGGGCCTGTGTCATCCCAATGCGGATTTCACCATCCGCAATGTTAATATCAATCCTACACGTGATGGTGTGATTAAAATTCTGCAACAAATGGGCGGCAACCTCACATTGCTGAATCAACGACATCAAGCCGGTGAGCCAGTTGCTGACATTCGGGTGCAATCTTCGCAACTGAGAGGCATTGAAATTCCACAGGAATTAATCCCCAGTGCCATTGATGAGTTTCCCGTGTTATTTGTGGCAGCAGCCTTAGCCGAAGGACAAACCCGCTTGACTGGAGCTGAAGAACTGCGCCACAAAGAATCAGACCGCATCACGGTGATGATTGATGGCTTAAAACGATTGGGCATAGATTGCCATGAATTACCTGATGGTGCTGAAATCCATGGCGGTCAATTAAGCAGTGGCTTTGTTGACGGTCAAGGTGATCACCGCTGTGCCATGAGCTTTTTGTTAGCGGGTGTTTTGAGTCAAGGACAGGAAATAAAGGTTCAGGGCTGTCACAACATTGGCACCTCATTTCCTGAATTTTTTTCTTTGGTTGAGTCTTTAGGTATCAAAGTTGAACAACCTGTACCTGTTATCACTGTAGATGGCCCATCCGGTGTCGGCAAAGGCACCATCAGTGCTTTGCTGGCTAAAGAATTGGAATGGCATTTATTGGATTCTGGCGCTATTTACCGTTCGTTGGCTTTAAAAGCGATGAAAGAAGGAGTTTCAGCTGATAATGAAGCTAAGTTGATAGATTTGGCACAAAATCTTGACCTTGAATTCTGTGTAGATGCAAAACAGGGCATTCAAATTCTGTTGGATGGATTGGTGGTCAATGAAGAATTACGCAGCGAGGCTTGTGGTGAAATGGCCTCAAAAGTTGCGCCAATCCCAGCTGTCAGGGCTGCCTTGATGCAACGTCAAAAAGATTTCAGACAAGCGCCAGGATTGGTGGCTGATGGCCGTGATATGGGCACAGTGGTGTTCAAAAATGCCCCTTTGAAAGTGTTTTTAACCGCAACTGCTGATGAAAGGGCAAAAAGACGTTATAAACAATTGCAAGAAAAGGGTGTTGATGTTAAAATCCGCGACCTTTTAGAGGACATCGAAGCCCGTGATTATCGGGACTCGACCCGAAAAGTAGCACCTTTGGTGCCGGCAGAAGATGCCCATGTCATTGATACCAGTGATTTAAGCATCGATGAAGTATTGGCTCAAGTGATGAAATTGGTTGAGCAAGCGGTAAAGATTTAAACGAGTGGGTCGTTTAAACTTTTTTAACGAGTATCAGGCAAGCTGATACAGAAGACTTGGGTAAACAATCCTTTTTGTTTACCGGAAAAATATAATGAGTGAAAATTTTGAAACAATGCTCGAATCAGAGCTGACCAGTAAAAACATTATTCCAGGTACCATCGTAAAAGGCACGGTTGTTGATATTGAAAACAATTATGTGGTTGTTGATGCTGGTTTGAAATCTGAAGGCGTTATAGACATCCAGGAATTCGGCGGTGAAGTTGAAATCGGTGATGTTGTAGAAGTGGCATTGGAAAAATATGAAAACGGTTTTGGTGAAACTGTATTGTCTCGCGAAAAAGCCAAGCGCATGCTGGTTTGGGATCAATTACAAATCGCTATGGACACCGATCAAATCGTAATCGGACAAATCACCTCTAAAGTTCGTGGTGGATTCACTGTTGAACTGAAAGACATCAGAGCGTTCTTGCCTGGTTCTTTGGTAGATGTACGTCCAGTAAGAGATCCAGGTTACCTCGAAGGTAAAGACTTGGAATTCAAAGTCATTAAATTGGATCAAAAACGCAACAATGTCGTGGTTTCACGTCGTGCTGTTGTTGAATCTGATTACTCTGAAGACCGCGAGAAATTGTTGGATTCATTGGAAGATGGCGCTATCGTTAAAGGTATCGTTAAGAACTTGACTGATTACGGTGCATTCCTTGACTTGGGCGGTATTGATGGCCTGTTGCACATCACTGACATGTCATGGAAACGAGTTAACCACCCATCTGAAGTGGTTGAAATCGGCCAGGAACTTGAAGTTCGCGTGTTGAAATTCGATAAAGAACAACAACGTGTTTCTTTGGGCTTAAAACAGTTGGGCGAAGATCCTTGGAAAGATTTGTCAAGACGTCACCCTGTGGGTTCGCGTCACTTTGGTAACGTTACCAACATCACTGATTATGGTTGTTTTGTTGAGATCCAAGATGGTATCGAAGGTTTGGTACACGTCTCCGAAATGGATTGGACCAACAAAAACATCCACCCATCCAAAGTGGTCAATCTGGGTGATGAAATCGAAGTGATGGTGGACAACCCCGAAGACCTGAGCCCGATCCTGATTTCGATTCTCGAGGCCTCGGGCGAACGCAGCCAGGTCAACACAGACTGCAACTCATCCGACATCAATAATCGCCCAGCCCGCGGCCTTTGGTCGCTGCCAGCACAGCGGCATCAGGCGGTGTATCAGGGGTGTAATAGCCCGCTGCTTTTTTGGGTTCGATTTCCACTTTGGCGTCATCCGGCACCAGATAATCTGGAATCGGCACCCGCTCACCGATGTGCAACGAGGCCTTCTCGCCTTCGCTGATGCGCAGCTGGGGCTTGGCCAGAACCTGTGAGTTGCTGTTGTTCTTGACGAACGAGTACAAGAAGCTGGGCACGCTGAGCGCCCAACTGTTCT
>JAUHXW010000210.1 GCA_030426705.1 Gammaproteobacteria bacterium | reverse complement strand
GTGTTATCAGGTGATGCAATAAAAAACATCGAAGCTTCAGGTTTAACTGAGTTGGTGGTTACAGACACCATACCATTACAACAGGAAGCTTTGGATTGTAAGAAAATCCGTCAATTGTCTGTTGCTGAAATGTTGGGCGAGACAATCAGACGAATTGCTAACAGAGAGTCTGTTAGTTCTATGTACATTGATTGATTCAATCAGTGATTTTATACCCTGGTCGCAAGGGTATTTTTTTATTAGGAAATTATTATGGCTATGTTTAAAGTAGAAGCAGAAATCCGCGAAGATGTGGGGAAAGGTGCGAGCCGCCGCTTACGTCATGCTGGATTGGTTCCCGTCGTTCTTTATGGAGGCGGAAGAGACCCAAGAAATTTAACCATCAATCACAACAAAGTATTGAGATTGATTGAAGATGAAGCATTTTTCTCAAGTATCATTGAGTTTTCTGCCGATGGTGGTAAGAAACAAAAAGTGGTTTTGAAAGACATGCAAAGACACCCGTCTAAAAGCGTAATCATGCACATGGATTTCATGCGAGTTGATGACAAACATGAAATTGTGATGAATGTACCATTGCACTTTGAAGGTGGTGAAGACTCACCTGCAGGTAAATCTTCAAAAGTGATGATTGATTACCAAATGAATGAAGTTGAAATCACTTGTTTCCCTAAAGACTTGCCGGAATTCATCAGTGTTGATGTTTCCAAGTTTGAGAAAGGTGATAATTTACATTTGAGTGATTTGACCATGCCTGAAGGTGTAACATTGGTAGCCTTTACTCATGGTGATGATGAAGCACATGACGCAGTTGTGGTATCTACATCTGCCATTGGTCAAGTTGAAACTGAAGAGTCAGCTGAAGCTGAAGTGGCTCCTGATCAAGTTGAAGCCACCAAGCAGTCTGGTGACGACGAATAATCAATATTGTTTCAATGAGAGACCTTTGCTCGATTCGTGAACAAAGATAAAAAGTCTAAAAATGCGGCACTCTGCGTTGCAAAACTTGCCAATAACGGTGTATTGGACCGCATTTTCCGCCTTGATTGCCACATTTTTAGCTCTTTTTCTCAATTGCCCAGAATCGAGCAAAGGTCTCAATGATTATGAAAAGGAAGCGCTGGTTCGCTTCCTTTTTTTGTTGAAGGTCACATGAAAATACAAGCCATCATAGGCCTGGGTAATCCAGGTGATAAATATCAGGACACCCGACACAACGCCGGTTTTTGGTACGTGGATGCGTTGGCTGATACCTATCATTGTGTTTTCAAAACAGAAAAAAAATTTAAAGCAGAAGTTGGCTTTATTACCCACATGGGACAAAAGGTCTGGTTGGTGAAACCGCAAACTTTTATGAATTGTTCGGGTCAATCGGTGATTCCTTTTGCCAATTTCTATCGCATTCCTACCGAAGAAATTTTGGTTGCCTATGACGAACTTGATTTACCAGTTGGCACCGCCAAACTCAAAAGGAATGGTGGTCATGGGGGTCATAATGGGCTGAGGGACATCATCCCAGGATTGGGTCATGAATTTAAAAGATTGCGAATAGGTATTGGTCATCCAGGCGATAAAAGCAAGGTTACACCATGGGTTCTTGGTAGACCAAGTCAGGATGATGCGATTTCAATCGAGCGTTGTATTGATAAATGTGTTGGCCTTACTGATCAATTGCTGAAGGGTGATTGGGACAAGGCCATGAAAGACCTTCATACTGCTGATTGAGTTAATGATTGAGTCAAAAACTTTCTCACCAAGCCATCAAAAGTCGCTTGATCCACCAAAAAAGCATCGTGCCCTTGTATAGAATCAGTAATCGCCAGTTCACTTTCGGTACCGATTTCAAGCAAATAGTGATGCAGCTCTCTTTGTAACATGACCGGAAATAGCAAGTCTGTTTCGGCACCTACCACCAGCGCACTTTCAAGTTTGACTGATGTCAGAGGATTACTGCCCCTGGGTTTGGCATAAGCATGACCATCAAACCAGTCCATCGCTCTGGATAAATATAAATAGCTTATGGGGTCAAATTGATGTACAAATTGATTGGCATGATGTTCCAGATAGCTTTCAACTGGAAACTCAATGCCAAACGGATGCTCAGGTATTTTCTTCAGTGAGCGGGGAAAGCGATCATTCCATTCAACGGCTGAACGGTAACTGAGCATGCCGATTTTACGCGCGAACTTCATGCCTTCTTCAGGCCAGCTGTTGTGCGAATAGTAGCCTTTATTGAAATTTTCGTCTTTTAATATCGCTTCTCTTTGTAAAGAGCGAATGGCTGTACTGAAAGGTGGTGAGGCCATACCCGAAGCGATATGAATTAAATGTCGTGCATAGTCAGGATGATGTAACAACAAAGCCAATGCCGTCATGCCGCCCATTGATGGGCCAATGACACCATGGAGCTGTGAAATTCCTAATGATTGGCACAACAATACTGCCGTATTGGCTATGTCTTCCAAACACAAATCAGGAAAGTCAAAGCGATAGGCCTGTCCGGTTTTCGGATTGGGCGAACAGGGTCCAGTTGACCCTTTGCAACTACCCAAAGAACTGGCACAAATCACAAACCATTGATCAGTATCGATGGCTTTACCCGGACCAACCATATATTCCCACCAACCAGCGGTATCATTATCAGAATGGCGCGCCGCATGCGAGTCAGCTGAAAGCCCGGTTAATATCAATAAGGCATTGGACTTTTCCTGGTTGAGTTCACCCCAGGTTTCATAGGCCAAAATACCCTGATCAATTTGACCACCACGGTGGAATTGATATGAGTCAGGAATGGAGAAAATTTTTAAATATCTGGCCACGGCAAAGTTTGTTATTCATGCAAAAAGGCCCGGCGAAGTGCCAGGCCGTTGTGCTATTGTAACAAAGAATTCTGTAGAACCAGAAGTCTTTATCAGTGCTTATGTGGTATTGCGATAACGTCTGACGTAGATAGCCAGGGCAATAGCAATCACAGCAAATATTATTCCATAATAAACTATGGGGTCAGACAGTCCATTGAACATAGATTTAATCAATTCAACGTTCGTTTGTTGCGTGGCATCAAAATCAAATGATTCTGCATCAAAACTCAAGCCAGAAGTGAAGGGTTGAATAGATTTCGCCATAAAATAGCCTATGGTTTTAAAAATACCTATTTTCATTAAATTGTAATTGAAAATGGCGTTGTACCAATACCAGATTAATCCAACCATCATAGGCACAAAAACAGCCAATAAAAAGGGTCTTCTTTTCGAATAAGATGAAGCCAGCAGCAACCAGCCATAAACTGGTAATGCCCACAACGCCTGAACCAAACAGCCGATAAAAAAGGCTCCCCAATTGATGAGGTCAATATTCGCCCACAAAACAGTAAAGGGGTTAACGCCGTTTAATAACAACAATAAGCTCAAAACTATGAAAAACGCCAAATGACT
Organism: Gammaproteobacteria bacterium; assembly: GCA_030426705.1. Lineage (GTDB taxonomy): Bacteria > Pseudomonadota > Gammaproteobacteria > Xanthomonadales > Marinicellaceae > Marinicella. The sequence continues at coordinate 2,080 of JAUHXW010000210.1, read as the reverse complement.
TATTATCAGACATGCTGTAAAAATCAATGGTGCAAAGAATATGGCTGTTAGCAGTTTGGACAAAACAGTTTGAAAATCAGAAACTGGTAATGATTTCCAGAACAAGATGCTCCCATCCTTGCGGTCATCATACAAACTGCCCAAGAGAAAGAAAAACAAAACGATGAACAAGACTATGTGGTACAGGGAAGCTGTGGTCAACATGAAAGCATCCAATCCGAGTTTTATGAATTTTGGATCAGTGGTTTCAAGCGTTTGGCCACCAATTTCAATGGTCTGCCCATTGGTTAAAACTTGGTCAAATCGTTCAGTGGTGATATAACCAAGCAACAACACCACAATAAAAACAATCCCGATTATCAATGGCGTTTTTAAAAAAGCACCACGGTGTTCCCAATATTCTCTTTCCAACAATGCTTTAAAAGTATTCATGCCTGTTCCTCCTGCATCAAAGCCACAAACAAATCAGATACGGAAGGCCGTTGCACTTCCCCCAGGGTTTCAATCACATCGCGTGAAGTCGAGTTAAATAGCATGATGTGTTTGCCAAATACTTTGCGCATGGTCAGTGGTTTGTGCGACAAGGCTTCCTCATAGTTTTCCTGGCTGACCATCACTTCAAAATAGGAGCTGGTCAACTCATCCATGTTGGCATCAAGCACGATTTCTCCCTCACGAATAAATACCACATCAGTCAGGATATGTTCAATTTCTTCAACCTGGTGGGTGGTGATGATGATGGTGCGTTCGTTATCAAAATAATCATTCAACAGGTTGTCATAAAATTGTTTTCTGAACAAAATATCCAAACCAAGGGTGGGTTCATCCAACACCAATAATTTAGCATTGATAGACATCACAATGGCCAAATGCAATTGTGCGGTCATGCCTTTTGAGAGTTCCTTAACCTTGTGATCCATTTTTATTTTGGTGCGACTAAGAAACTGCTTGGCCTGTTCCAGGGAAAAGTTAGGGTGAGTTTGTTCGGTAAACTTGAGAACTTGTGAAACCTTGATCCATTTAGGTAATACCGCCACATCAGCAATGAAGCAAATTTCTTTCATCAAATCAGCACGTTTTTTAAATGGGTCTATACCCAAAACCTTTAACTCCCCATCACAGGAATCTAATCCTAATACCGACTTTAGCAGGGTGGTTTTGCCAGCACCATTGGGACCAATTAATCCCACAATTTTGCCTTTATCAATGTTGATGTTGACATTTTTCAACGCCTGAAAGTTACCAAATTTTTTATTGACGTTTTGCGCCGATAAGATATGACTCATTGATTTCTCCCGATCTCTTTTAACGAGTTAATAAGTTGAGTAGTGTCCAAATTTAAATGTTGTATTTTGGTCAGAATTTTAGGCCAATCTTCATTGATGAATTGTTCGTTTTCATTGACCTGTAATTTTTGCTGTGCCCCATATTGCACAAACATCCCTAAACCACGTTTTTTTTCTACCAGTTCTTCATCCACCAGGATTTGGTAAGACTTGGAAACTGTGATGGGGTTTATTTGATATTCAGTTGCCACCTGTCTGACAGAGGGCAGGGCTTCTCCTTCTGCAATGTTACCAGATAAAATCATGTCTTTGATTTGATCTTTAAGCTGCAGATAGATGGGTTCTTTATCATTCCACTGAAAGCTCATATCAATCATTCACCTTTGGTATCAAAAGTTTAAAAGTATGACCCAGGATAAATTGGGTCTTTTTACTACCATCTGCCATTTTAATAACGGATTTGTTCATAGGAATTTGGGTGGTGTCATTACTGGGAGTAATGGCATACCCCAAAGCCAAAGTAGTCACCAGCGAGACAAACAAGATGGCGGCAGCGATTAAATTTTTCATAAACTGTTGCATACATATAATTCCCAAGAGGATATACTGTATTACTATACTACAACACTAACATGATTGCTGTATGCCATTAGTCACTTCTGCAAAGGCCGCTAATATCTGAAACCTGAATCAACGATAAATCGCGGGTTGTCCTGGTGTTTGGTAGGTGATGGCTTTTTTGATGATGTGTTCTTTTCTGAAATTGGTGGAAAACAGAAAGCAGTCGAGTACAT
>JAUHXW010000209.1 GCA_030426705.1 Gammaproteobacteria bacterium | reverse complement strand
TTCTTTGGCCTGATATTCGTGAAAATTCATATGTTATGTTCCTGATTAGTTTTTCTGTTCAAAAGACGCGCCGTATTTTAGCTGAAATCAGTCGGCATTTGTGGGGATATTGTGTTATTAAATGGTCTAATGCAGATTTAAGGAATGTCTTTGGGCCTTACGCTTCCGCTCCGAGCTCACGCAGCACACCTCCTTCCCTGGAGGCGTCATTCAAATTTGTTCCCGACTAATTTGAAAGCGGCCGCGGCAGACAAAGCTTTTAACCTCGCACGAATGACGCCATTCACTTAAGGCTTACGCTCCCGCTCCAAGCTCTCGCTGCACGCCTGCATCCTTGCAGGGGTCTTTGCTTTGCAAAACCGCCTTAATTCCATTCACGCGCTACGGCATTCATACACCTCTTCTTTTGCTTCGCAAAAATCGAAATGTATTCATTGCCTACGCTGCCTAACCGGCTCGGCGGGTCGAGCCGATCATCGGCTCTCCGGTGATTATTTTCAATACCCCAATCGAACAACAACATAAGATTTGTGTTTACTTACCAAAGTCCAGTTACTCCAGTTCAGTTTCCAAAAGGTGTTTTGCTTCCTTACTTTTATCCTTTTGAAAAATGGCCTGATTTGAGTGTTTTGTGAATGTGTTCGCATTACTGCTCAGAGAAGACGAATACAATTTAAAAATACTCAGAATGTTGTTTTCGGCACAGTGTTTTGTATTTTCCTTAAAATGAACGTGCTAAATAGTTGTAATCAATTGATATTTTCAGTTAAAGTATTGTGAATAACCCCATGGATTTAGAGATATAGTTTGACAAGTATGAATGTAGCTGGCACAAAAACAATGGTGAGTGGGGCTTTGAGGCGTCTGGTGCAGGAAGGTGTCCTGAGTATGGAGGATGCTTCTGAAGCCAACGAAAAGTCAAGAAAGCAAAAAATTCCGTTGTTTACCTATTTGCTTGACAATAAATTGGTTGAAGCCAATGTGTTGTGTGATGCAGCCTCTAAGGAATATGGCGTTCCTGTATTAGATGTCAGGGCAATGGATTTTTCATTGATGCCCAAAGATTTGATTTCAGAGCAGCTGATAGAGAAGCATCAACTTCTGCCTTTGTTTTTAAGAGGTAAGAAGGTGTTTGTCGGTATTTCCGACCCCACCAATGTTCGTGCATTAGAAGAAATCAGGTTTCATACAAATTTAACAATTGAGCCAATTCTGGTTCAGCAGGACCATCTTCAGGATGCCATTGAAGAGGCGATGAAAGAGTCTTCTTCTGTGCTGGATGATCTGGATGATGAAGGGCTGGAAAACCTTGAGTATGATGATGAGCCAGATGATTCTGCCATGGATGACTCCACAGATGATGTGGCAGACTCTCCAGCGGTTAAATTGGTCAATAAGGTTCTGTTAGACGCCATCAAAAGAGGGGCGTCAGATATTCACTTTGAGCCTTATGAAAAAACATACCGAGTTCGCTACCGTATCGATGGCATGTTAAAGACAGTGGTTAAGCCTCCAAAAAACATGACCAACAAAATTGCTTCCAGATTGAAAGTTATGTCAAGACTGGACATTGCAGAAAAAAGAATTCCTCAGGATGGACGGGTTAAATTAAACCTAACAAAGAATAAGGCCATTGATTTTCGTTTGAGTACTTGTCCCACACTGTTCGGTGAAAAAATTGTGATGAGGGTGTTGGATGCATCAGCGGCAAAAATGGGTATTGACAAACTGGGTTATGAGGATGAACAAAAACAATTGTTTATGGAAGCGATTGTAAAGCCTTACGGTATGGTTTTGGTTACTGGACCAACCGGCTCAGGTAAGACGGTTTCGCTTTATACTGCATTAAACATCCTAAACACTGAAGGACGAAATATTTCGACCGTAGAGGATCCGGTAGAAATCAGGGTTAATGGCATCAATCAGGTGCAACAAAATGCCAAACAAGGGATGACCTTTTCGGCCGCCTTACGTTCGTTTTTGCGACAAGATCCTGATGTGATTATGGTGGGTGAGATTCGAGATTTGGAAACTGCGGAAATTGCTGTTAAAGCAGCGCAAACGGGTCATATGGTGTTATCAACACTGCATACCAACAATGCGCCAGAAACGGTTTCTCGTATGGTTAACATGGGGGTCGCACCATTTAATATTGTTTCGGCAGTTTCATTAATCATTGCACAAAGGTTAGCAAGAAGATTATGCGAATGTAAAAAACCTACCGAAATGTCTGAAGAGGCATTGTTGCAAGCAGGATTCACGAAAGAAGATTTGGAAGAAGCCACTATTTTTGATCCTGTGGGCTGTTCAAAATGCAACGAGGGTTACAAAGGTCGTGTGGGTATATATGAAGTGATGCCAATCACTGATAACATTAAAAAAATTATTTTAGAGGGCGGTAATTCTCTGCAAATTGCAGAACAAGCCGATAAAGATGGTATTGCAAATTTGAGAAAGTCTGCATTACTTAAAGTTAAAAATGGTATTACTGGGCTGGTTGAAGCCAACCGAGTAACAGTGGATTAAGAATATGGCAAAAGTACAAAGAATAGATGAGTTGCAAACCTTCGAATGGACAGGTATAGATAAGGTAGGTAAAAAGTTAAAAGGAGAACAAAAGGCCAAGTCTTCCACACTGGCCAAAAATGAGCTCAGAAGGCAAGGCATTCAAGTCAAAAAAATATATAAGAAAAGAAAGTCTCTATTTTCTAATGGGAAGGCGATTAAAGCTCAGGATATTGCCTTGTTCAGTAGACAGTTAGCAACCATGATGGAATCAGGTGTGCCTATGGTGCAGGCTTTTGAAATCATTGAAGGTGGGCAGTCAAATCCTCGAATGGCCAAGTTGATTAACGATGTAAAAACTGAAATTCAATCAGGTTCGTCTTTAGCAGAGTCATTGGGTAAGCACCCTGTTTACTTTGATGAGCTGTATTGTAATCTGGTGAATGCGGGCGAAAAAGCAGGTGTTTTGGACGAGTTGTTGGATACCATTGCAACTTATAAGGAAAGAACTGAAGAAATCAAAGGAAAAATAAAAAAGGCCATGTTTTATCCGGCCGCAGTGTTGTTTGTTGCCATTGGTGTAACAATTCTTTTGTTGGTAAAAGTTGTTCCACAGTTTCAGGACATGTTCAATAGTTTCGGAGCAGATTTGCCTGGGTTGACATTGATGGTCGTTAGTGCATCTAAGACCATGCAAGAATACTGGTTTATGGTTTTGGGATTATTAGTTGGTTCAATTGCTGGCTTTATTTATTTAAAAAAACGATCACTCAAGTTTGCGCATGCTTTGGATAGGATGTCCTTAAAAATCCCAATTGTAGGTGGCATTCTTTTCAATGCGGCTATAGCCAGGTTTTCCAGAACACTGTCAACAACATTCGCAGCAGGTGTACCATTAGTTGAAGGGCTTGATACAGTTGCTGGGGCAGTAGGTAATGTGGTGTTCAGAGATGCTGTTATGAAAATTAAGGATGATGTAAGTACTGGCCATCAATTGCAGTTGTCAATGTCTCAAACGAACCTATTTCCTCATATGGTAGTGCAAATGGCTGCAATAGGCGAAGAGTCTGGTAATTTGGATGCCATGTTGGCTAAAGTGGCTGATTATTATGAACAAGAAGTTTCCAATGCAGTTGATGCGTTAAGTAGTTTGTTAGAGCCGATTATCATGGTCTTGGTTGGCGGCTTGGTTGGTGTCATGGTGGTTGCCATGTACTTACCCATCTTTAAAATGGCTTCTGTATTCTAAAAATGGAATTTTTACATACTTTGCAGCACTATCCAGTGCTGTTTGTTTCAGTTGCTTTTTTATTGGGTTTAATTGTTGGTAGTTTTCTTAATGTTGTTATTCTGCGTTTACCTCCATTGTTGGAATATGAATGGAAAAAAGATTATGCGGATTTCATAGGCAGCGATTTTAAAGAGTCTAAACCGCCAAGTATAGCCCTGGAACGATCACATTGTCCAAAGTGTAAAACCAAGCTCAAGTGGTTTCATAATATCCCATTGTTGGGTTTTTTGATGTTGCGCGGAAAGTGTGCTTTTTGTGGGCAGGGAATTTCATTGCGTTATCCAATGGTTGAACTGCTAACCGGATTGTTGACCGCTTTTATGGCCTTTCAATTTGGTGTCACAGTTGAATTTGTTGCTGGAATTATTTTGTTGTGGTTTTTGATGACCATAACATGGATTGATATCGATACATTTTTAATACCAGATCAACTGAGCCTTTCACTGCTTTGGGCGGGTTTGTTTTTCAGCCTTTTTAGTTTTTCTATTACTCCAGCTGTAGCCATTATAGGGGCGTTAACAGGTTATTTGATTTTGTGGACAGTGTTTCAATTGTTTAAACTGCTTACAGGTAAAGAGGGAATGGGTTATGGTGATTTTAAACTATTGGCAGCTGGAGGCGCTTGGTTAGGATATGAGCAGCTTATTGTTGTTTTGTTGGTGTCTTCTTTGGCGGGACTATTGATTGCTGTCATACAGAAATTGATGGGTAAGGTTGAAAATAAAATTCCATTTGGTCCCTATTTGTCGATAGGGATCCTGGTCTGTTATGTCTTTGGTGATGAAATTTTTGCTCGACTCTTTGCCTTGCCATAATATGAACAAAATAACAATCTGCTTAACTGGCGGCATAGCGTCAGGAAAAACATTGGCATCTAGTCAAATGGAAAAAGAAGGGTTCCAAGTCGTCGATGCAGATCTTGTGGCTCGTGAGGTTGTTCGAAAAGGCAGTCAAGGGCTGTCATCTATTGTAGATTTGTTTGGCCAAGGAGTCCTGACTGCTGATGGCGAGTTAAATAGGAAATATTTAAAAAACATTGTATTCAATGATTCAAATAAACTGAAACTTCTAAATGGCGTCATTCACCCTCTGATAGAACAGTTAATATTAGAAAAATTGTCAAAAATATCATCTTCAATTGTTGTCCTGGTAATTCCTTTGTTAAATGTTTATATGGTTAAACGTTATGATGTGCAACGGGTTTTGGTTGTTGATGTTGATGAAGGTGTGCAAATGGAGCGGGTAATAGGCAGAGATGGCATTGACAAATTAATGGCAAGCAAAATCATGTCTTCACAAATGACCAGAGCTGATAGGTTACAGATGGCTGATGATATTATTGTTAATAATACATCCATTAGAAGATTTAAAATTCAATTGGCAGAAATTCTGGCGTTCTATAAAAGTATGACTGCTGTTTAAAAAAATGTTGGTGTCATGTGTAAGACATCAGTTATAATTCCGCTTCCTTTGCAGGGCCTGTAGCTCAGTTGGTTAGAGCAGTGGACTCATAATCCATTGGTCGTAGGTTCGAGTCCTACCAGGCCCACCATTCATTTTCTAATATTTACGAGCTTTCATATTTGATCTTTTAAATGCTGGGTTAAATTGGTTTTATCAGCAAATAAAGATCTTTGCTCGATTCGTAAACTGAAAGAAAAAAATCAAGAATGTGCCTCTCTGTGTTGAAAAACTCGCAATAACAGGTTGTTTTTGTTGCTTTAGCGGATTACCAAAAGCATACAGCT
>JAUHXW010000208.1 GCA_030426705.1 Gammaproteobacteria bacterium | reverse complement strand
ACAGTTGGCGTTGAACATGCACCTCACATCACTTTTGCTGCATATCGAGCATCCATTGCAGGTGTCTTTCTTTTGGTGTTGGGGCTGATTTCAAAGAAAACCCAACCTCAAGGAGTACTGCAGTGGATATTAATCATTTTTATTGGGATTGGGGCAACCAGTATAGGGTTTTATGGCATGTTTCATGCATCTGAATTTGTTTCCCCAGGTATTGCAACAGTCATCACTAATTTCCAGCCGATGTTAACTGCGATACTTGCATTTTGGCTTTTGAAAGAAAAAATTAATCAAGTACAAACTTTGGCGATTCTTCTTGGCTTTATTGGGATTCTCATTATCACATCCAAAAATTCTCAGGGCGAATCAAGTATTTCTCTCGTTGGCTTTTTATACTTAATTGTTGCAATCAGTGGCATATCTATTTCTAACATTTTAATGAAAAAGTTATCAGGTGAAATAGATGCACTAACAGCGATGGGTTGGCAATTGACTATTGGATCTTTGTTTTTGTGGGCAATGGCTGTTTTTTCAGAGCCCACAAGTGAGGTTAATTGGACTAAAGAATTCATATTCAGTCTATCCATATTGTCTTTATTTGGAACATCACTTGCTTATTGGTTGTGGTTTAGGGTTTTAAATGAAGTTAGCCTGATGTATGCAAATGCATACAGCTTTTTGGTTCCTGCCTTTGGAGTCAGTATTGGTTTATTCTTCTTTGATGAGTCATTCAGCCCCAAAACAATCATTGGATTGGTTGTGATTTTCACAGGAATAGTGTTAATTAACTTGCCTAAGAAGGAACGATCCGATGCTGGTTGATTTTCTTGAAATATTGTTTTTAGGCTTTTTTGCAATTTTTTTTGCTACTGGATTCTTTTATGAGTGCATGTGCCTGTTGCTTAGGACAATTGTGTTTTTTGATCCATCGCCTCGAAGGTTGCTTTATATTCTGATTACTGGAATTTTCATAGCACACGGATTGACCATTATTTTCTATTCACTGGTCTATTGGTTGCTGGTTCATATATTGGGGTTTGAAAAACTTTCTGGTTTGGTCAATGACCATTATCTCAGTTATCTATATTATTCTGCGACCACTTATTCTTCACTGGGTGTGGGTGATGTTTTTTCATCTGGACGCCTAAGATTTATTACAGGCCTTGAAGCCATAAATGGCTTAATTCTTATCACTTGGTCTGCAACCATCGCTTATTTTTCAATCCAAAAAATGTGGAAAGAACATGATATTAAATACCGTTTATAAACAACAGTTTCACAAATTGATTTTCTACTGCTTATTTCGTTTGCTTTAAAAAAAAATGTATGAATAGGCTCTATTACAAAGAACTTGGTGACCCTAAAAAGCAAACAGTTGTATTTTTGCATGGATTAGGTGCAACCCATAGATATTGGAATGATGGAATAAACGAATTTACGGCGGGCTTTCATTTGATTCTTGTTGATCTGTTGGGCTTTGGTGAATCGCCAAGACCATGGCAAAACTACACTGTCCAAAAACATATCATGGCGTTATCTGGTGTGCTGAGGACCAAAAATAATTTTGTATTGGTTGGTCATTCATTAGGAGCCATTTTATCTATACATTATGCAAACCAATTTCCAGATAGCGTTAAGCGGTTGATCTTGATCAGCTTACCTGTATTTGATAGTAAAGAATTAGCATTTCGCTGGATGAGAAGAAATCCATCGGGATGGTTATTAACCAATATATTCACAACGGCTCTAACTTGTTTGATAACGAGATTTCTGGCCAAGATGGTATTGAAGCGCATGTTGAATCAATTTCCTGATCACATTATTGATGATTTGGTTAAGCACAACATGTTTTCATCAACAACCAGTTTGTGGAATGTGATTTATAAACAATCCATCAGTGAAAAAATTGGCACATTAATTAAAGACTTGAACATCACTTGTTTACATTCACCAGATGATGAGAGTGCTCCTTATAAAAGTGTAATGAATTTGGTAGCAAATATTGCTGGATTGTCTTTAATTTCAATTCACAAAGGTGGGCACCATCCTTGGATATGGCAGAAAGACAAATGCATCTATACTCTTAAATCTTTGATAGGAGATAAAGATACTGAATGAAATGCATTCGAAGTAAAGAGAAATTTGAAAGGTAACAATTATGAAATCTAAAGACGGTAAGTATTTAAAAGCATTGAGGTTTGATTGGCTTACAAAACACTATGACCGGATAGTGGCAATGACAACAAGAGAGTCCTATTTTAAAAAGAAGTTAATTGCCCAATCTCATTTGAAAGATAATGACATGATCATTGATATAGGTTCGGGTACAGGAACCTTGGCGATTATGATTAAGAAAAGTAATCCAAAGTTAATCGTTACAGGAGTTGATGCAGATGCCCAGATTATTTCGATCGCTGAAAAAAAGTTGGCCATTGAAGGTGTAAAGGTGAGCTTTGAAGCCGCTATGTCAAATAACTTGCCATTTAAAGACGAATCATATGAATGTTGTTTTTCGAGTTTGTTTTTTCATCATTTGACTGATGAGGACAAGTCTAAAACGTTCATTGAGATTTTTAGGGTCTTGAATCAGGGTGGTCAATTACATGTTGCAGATTGGGGTAAACCAACTAATTTCATCATGAGGTTGTTGTTTTTTATTGTTCAGTTTTTAGATGGGTTTGAAACTACATCATCAAATGTTAAAGGGAAACTACCGGAATTAATGAGAAAAGCAGGTTTTTCTGATGTTAAAACAGTTCAAGAGATTCCAACTATGCTTGGAACCATGACAGTTTACAGTGCCAGAAAACTAAAAAAAATCTAGTGAATTTATAGTTTCATATTAAGACGTCAGTATTAATATATATTACTCTTGGATTCAAGTAATAAATGTCTATACTAAGCTATAAGTTAATTCTTATTTTTGATTTTTGAATGATTCTATTTGGGTAATTCATTGAGTTTTTTTTGGGAGATGAGTAAATTGAAAAGTGATCCTTGTTTAACAATTGGCCAATTAGCAAAACAATCTGGCGTCAATGTTGAAACAATTAGATATTATCAACGTATCAACCTAATAGAAGAACCTTTAAAGCCAATTAAAGGATATCGGAAATATAGTCAAGATCTAATCAAAACCATTAAATTTATCAAGCGCGCACAGCAGTTGGGATTTACACTTTCTGAAATTAATGAGCTCATTATCCTTGGTCAAAATAAATGTCATGACGTGAAATCTTTAGCGATAGCGAAAAGAAGTAAGATCATTGAACAGATAGTGGACTTAAAAGCCATGAAAAAGGAGTTAAACAGATTGATTGACGCCTGTGATGAGACAGAAAATACACCTCATTGTGCATTGATTGAAACTTTAGCCAATACGAGTTGACTCTGTAGCTTAGTACGGAGTTTACAATAGCCGGTTTTAACAACAACCACCCGATGATATCGAATAAGAAATCAATCATAACAGCTACCCTGGCTGCCATTGGTGCCAGTGCTTGTTGCATTGGTCCACTGTTATTACTTAGCTTGGGTATCAGCGGTACATGGATCAGTTCATTAACGGCTATGGAGCCTTACAGCCCCATATTTGCTGGTATCACAATCATCATGCTCTGTTGGGTTTTTTACAGACTATATTTCACCCCAGAAAAGTGTGATGAGGGAAAGTTGTGTGCGAACAAAAGTGTTTTGAGAAACCAGAGAATCATATTTTGGGTGATTTGCTGTATTCTTATTGCGATGATTACATTTCAATACTATGCAAGATATATCATTGATTAACCAGGAGCATTTGATATGAAAAAAGTACGAACATTATTGAGTTTGTGCGTTCTGTGCATCACTTTGACAGCTACCAGTGCATCAGCTGCAAGCAGAACCATTCAACTAACCATTGAGAACATGACTTGCAAAATGTGCGACATCACTGTCAGGAAAGCGATAGAAAAAGTAGAGGGTGTGAACGAAGTCAAAGTAGACTATGACAGAAAAACAGCAGATGTTGTTTTTGATACTGAAGTAACTACGATCAAAGCCATTGAAGATGCATCAACCATGGCTGGGTATCCCGCAAAATTCATCATTGAATAAAACCATGCAATCAAATGTGATTCTAAATTCAACCATTACATGCCCAAGTTGTAATCATTCCAAAGATGAAGTGATGCCAACCGATGCCTGTCAGTGGTTTTATGAATGCTCAAATTGCAAAACTGTCCTTGAACCCAATCAAGGTGACTGTTGTGTATACTGCTCGTTTGGAACTGTAAAGTGCCCACCCATCCAACTAGATGATTATTGTTGTGCCAGAAGTTGAGAGTATTTTTGATCAATAGATTCATCCATCATGAAGTTTTGAAAGATTCCCACCTACGTTATTAAACATAGCACTTTGAGTATTGCCACAATAAATATTTTTAATAATCAGCAGTCGCAATCCTGGAGTGATTTGATTATGCCACAATCACTGACTTTCTGATTAGTTGAACATGTGGCAGTCAGAGACTCCAATTGTTTTTTTAGTTTTTTGAGTTCTTTAATTTTTAAGTTCACCTGCTGGATTTGGTCGTTGATCATTACATCAACCTCATCACATATGGCATCAGGGTTATTCTTAAGCTCGATGATCCGCTTTATGTCCACCAATGAAAGATCAAGATGTCGGCAGTGTTTTATGAACTCCAGTTGATCGATGACTTTGTTATCATAGACTCTGAAATTACCCCCAGTTCTTCCTGCTGATTTAATCAAATCTTGAGACTCGTAATAACGAATGGTCTGAACAGGCAGGTCGGTTTTTTTAGAAACTTGTCCAATTTTCATATTTTACTCTTGACTCTATAGTAACTATAGATATTAAACTGCAAGCTTATTAAAAACAAGCTTATTTCAATGTCAGATACTTGCAGCAACAGTTGTAATAGCGTAAAGCTAAGTACAGGTCAAATCACAGAGGTTCCTGATCATGGTTCGATCAGTACCTTTGAAGTCACCAAAATGGACTGTCCTTCAGAAGAAAGTATGATCCGCATGGCGTTGGAAAACTGCAAATCTTTAAAAGCCATGGAATTTAATATACCTGGACGGATGCTGAGGGTTTACCACGAAAATGACGTCGATGAAATCAATCAAAAACTTATCAATTTAAACTTGGGGGCAAAACTGCTTGGCACCAATGAAATAGATTCTAAAGAACTCTCTGAAATCATAGACAATGCCAAGTCAGAAGATGGTAAGGAATTCAAAGTGCTCATTTGGCTATTAATTATCAATGCGGTGATGTTTGTGGTCGAATTCATTGTTGGGATAGTGGCCCAATCAACTGGTCTAATTGCTGATTCTCTTGATATGTTTGCAGATGCTGCTGTTTATGCCACGGCAATTTATGCAGTTGGTAAAAGTGATCAATTGAAATTGAAAGCGGCACACTTGTCTGGTTGGTTGCAAGTGTTATTAGGATTAGGTGCGTTATTTGAAGTCATGAGGCGATTTATTTACGGCAGTGATCCAGTTTCTACATTGATGATCTCTATGGGGTTGGTTGCATTG
>JAUHXW010000207.1 GCA_030426705.1 Gammaproteobacteria bacterium | reverse complement strand
TTCAGAGTGTCATATTTGTGTCAATGCTGATGGTATTTCGAGAAAGCATGTACAAATTGACGCTGAAGCCGATGGTTTAAAAGTCAGGGATTTGGGATCGTCCAACGGTACATACGTTAATGGTGAAAAAATTGATGAAGCTGAGATAAAAGTAGGTGATGAGTTAAAAATTGATAACATCAGATTTTTGGTGCAAACACCGGGTATGACCGATCCAGCATTAGAGAAATCAGCTAAGTCAGATGCAAAGGTTACTCAACAAAGGCCTTCTCCGATTGTTGAAGAAAAAAGTGGCGGTGGTGCTTTGAAATGGATTGTCACCTTGGTGGTACTGGGTGGTGCTGTTGCCGCAGCCTGGAAAATGGGCTACCTGAATGGAATTCTAGGTTAAACCTATTTTAACGAATAAAAAAGCGGGCATTGTGTCCGCTTTTTTTATGGGATATCCGTTTTCAGAATTGTTTTATTATTGGTGTTAACACAAGCGCCTGTCGAAGCTGACAGCCGGGTCAATGGTATTTCACCAGATACCTCCTGTGCTTCTGATTGATAGATAAACAAACCACTTTGACAACCATAGACTTCCAGCTCTCCAGTTCCCCATACGGTCACTTCTGGTGGTTGTGCATCAACAAAGACACCTCCTGATGTGCTGTATATTTCGAAGGTAGCCAGATTGTCCACAATATCCCCTTGAAAGGTAAACCACCTTTGTTGACCACCGCTGGGTTCATAGGTGTCCCAATAACCTAAAATGCGACTGTTGTTATTCAGAATTTCTATGTTAAAGCCCTGACCGCTGGTTTCCGGGTTATACCATGAACCATTCATATCGTGCGTTAATGCAGCGCGTTGATCAGATTCGCCAAAAGCCAGCAAGATGTTTTCGCGCATCAAAGAACCAATGCCAGGACCATCGTAATCAAAATCAGCGGCGGTCGAACGATGACCGCATTTAATTCAGGCAAAACAAAGATAAATTGACGGGCATGCCCATTGGCATAATAAGCATCAAATTGTCTGCCATCAGAATCTATAAAACGGGTGCTCCACCATTGGTAACCATAATCTGATTATTCACTGGAAAAAACCTGGCTGTCTGTAATGCCATCACTGTATCTTGTGATAGCTTGGTCAATCCATTCCTGCGAAAGTATTCTTTCACCCTGCCACACACCACCCAATCGATACATTTCACCAATTTTGGCCATATCAATGGGTTTCAACCACAAGCCAAACCCCAAAGGCTCCAAACCATGTGGAAACACTGAAATACCTTGACCCAAGCCACCTTCGCCGAGGTACAACTCCCAATGGGTGTCAGAAATATCAATCGGATCGAATAATTCGACTTGGGCAAATTCATAAACATCTCTGCCAGTGCGGTTTTGCAAAATAGGGCTCATCAATGAGGAATGCCCGGTACTGTAGGCAAAGCGTTGGCCCGGAGGTAGAGCGATTGGCCATTGAAGTGCAGTCAGATACCAATCAGCAGTATTTAACATTTGTGTTATTGGGTTTAATTGCTCGCCATAAGAAATGGTCCATTCGTCCCAGTCATAACCATGGCGCTGACTCAATAAATTATGAAGTGTAATATTTTGGACTTGGGAATAATTATTGATGTTGCTGTATTGAGGCAGATAATTAATAAACGGGCTGTCTAAATCGATATCAGCACCTTGATATTTGGCAATTCCCAATTAAGTGGCTCCTATACTTTTGGTGACTGAATATACCTGACGTTTTTCACCGCTACTTTCAAAATACTTTTCAGTGATAAGTTGGCCATCTTTAATTATCAGCAGTGAGCGCATGTTACCCACTTCGCCGGCTAAAATTCTGTCAATAGCCGCATCGATGTGGTTGCCCATCAAACCAACTTGCTCAGGTGTGCTTCTTGGCCATTCAAACGGTTGGGCATTTAAGGTGTTGATAATCAACAAAAAGATAATGACTCTAATCATAATTCACCTGAGATTTCTACTGATTATAACAATCTGATGGGGTGTTTACCCATGCTATAGGTCATAAAAATTCAAAGACTGACCAGAAATTAAAGGGCTTTTTGCAGTATAATGATGCAGCTAAAATTTTGTTAAACGGGGACATTATGACCAGTGATTTGGACAATCTTCAGACCATACAATTTACCAGGGAAAATCAGGTAGCCACCATTGTTTTGAATCGGCCGGATAAACTCAATGCGTTTTCCGCCGACATGCATCAGGAACTGTTTTGGGTGCTGACAGACATAGTTAATGATGACAGCATTCGCTGTGTGTTGATAACTGGTGCTGGCCGGGGTTTTTGTGCAGGGCAGGATCTGGATGAGCGCAAAGGCGGAGAAAAAATGGACCTGGGTGAAAAACTGGAAAATGGCTATAACAAAAACCTGCGTTTGCTCAAAACCATCCAAGCTCCCATCGTTTGTGCGGTCAATGGTGTGGCTGCCGGTGCTGGTGCTAACATTGCACTGAATTGTGACATAGTGGTGGCCAAAAAATCTGCCAAATTTATTCAGGCATTTTCATCAATCGGTTTGATTCCGGACTGTAACGGTACCTGGTTATTGCCCAAATTGGTTGGCCTGGCCAGAGCCAAAGCCATTGCCATGTTGGGTACGCCCGTGACCGCCAGTCAAGCTGTCGAGTGGGGCATGATTTACGAAGCTGTCGAAGACGATGCATTCGAAGCTCATGTTGATGAGTTGGTTCAAACATTGGCCAAACGACCCACCAGAGCGCTGTCATTCATTAAAAATATTTTTGATGAGTCCTATGGCAATCCTTATGGAGAACATCTGGACCGCGAGCGTGACGTGCAAAGGGTGTGTGGTTTGACTCATGATTTTGCTGAAGGCGTGGCTGCTTTTAAGGAAAAAAGAAAACCCGAATTCAAAGGACATTAAGCATGGTTGATGAAATCAAAATCGTTGGTGTGGTCGGAGCAGGAACCATGGGCATGGGCATCTGTGAAGTCGCTGCTGCCAATGGTTGCAAAGTGCTGGTTCATGATATTAACGAAACTTTTGCTCAACAAGCTCATGAAGCCATGGCAGGTCGACTTAAGAAACGTGTGATCAAAGGCAAAATAACTCAAGATCAGGCCGATGATATTACCAAAGCTGTTAAAGTGGTGAAATCATTGGATGCTTTCCAGGTATGTGACCTGGTCGTTGAAGCGGTTGTTGAAAACCTTGATGTTAAAAAACAACTGTTTCAACAACTTGAACAACTTGTTTCAGAAAATGCTTTATTGGCCACCAACACCTCTTCAATTTCTGTGACGGCCATAGCGGCCGCTTTACAATCACCCAGTCGCTTATTTGGCTTACATTTTTTCAATCCCGCACCGGTTATGAAACTGGTGGAAATCATCAAAGGTTTAAAGACTGAAGAGACCCATGTACAAATGGCTAAACGGTTGTGCAAACAATGGAAGAAGATTCCTGTGGTGGCTCAATCGACTCCTGGTTTTATTGTTAACCGTGTGGCCAGACCGTATTACGGCGAAGCCTTAAAATTGTATCAGGAGCAAATGGCTTCTATCATTCACCTGGACACCGTGCTGTCAAAAGCGGCTGGTTTCAGGATGGGGCCTTTTGCGTTGATGGATTTGATAGGCATTGATGTCAATTTTGCCGTCAGCCAAACGGTTTATCGTGAAATGTATAACGACCCACGATACAAGCCATCCCTGATACAAGGTGAAATGGTTCACGCGAACCAATTGGGGCGCAAAACTGACGAAGGTTTTTACCCGTATGGCGAAACTGCTAAAAAAGCCAAGCCTGATTACCTGCACAGTGATGCGCAATTTGACCGATTCACCGTTCCTGATGACATGACTTTTTTGAGCCGCATGTTCAGTGAGTTTGAATATGACCAGCGCCAATGGCAAGGTGATAAAATCATCATCAGCGGTTGCCAGCTGGTGATGTCTAACGGAATGACGGCCAAACAGGTAGAAAAAAAAGATGGTATGCCCACTTGTTTGGTGGATTTATCATTCGATTACATGAAAGCAGAATGCCTTAGCCTGGCTTTCAGTCCCAAAGTTGATGTGTTTATGAAAAATCGCATTGTGGCTTTGATTAATCATATTGGTAAGGATGTGTTGGAATGCCCCGACCAACCAGGAATGATTGCCAACCGCACCATTGCCATGTTGATCAATGAAGCCGCCGATGCGGTTTTCAATGGGGTTTGTAGCGAAGATGATGTCGATTTGGCGATGAAATACGGCGTCAATTATCCCAAAGGTTTGTTGGCTTTTGCCGAGGAGATTGGTTGGCAACATGTGGCAGATACTCTGGAACACTTACAACATTGGTTTGGTGATGACCGTTATCGATTATCACCTTATGTGAGAAGTCAGTTATGAGAAAAGTCTATATTTGTGATGGCATCAGAACACCAATAGGTCGATTTGGTGGCGCATTGGCCAGTGTGCGACCAGATGACATGTTGGCTTTGGTTATCAGGGAATTGATGCAACGCAATGCTCAATTGACTGGTGATGATATCGACGATGTGATTGCGGGTTGTGCCAATCAGGCAGGCGAGGATAATCGTAATGTGGCCAAAATGTCTGCTTTATTGGCTGGATTACCCACGAATGTGGCGGGCATGACAGTCAATCGCTTGTGTGCTTCTGGTCTAGATGCCATTGCTACAGCGGCCAGAACCATAGCATTTGGTGATGCTGAAGTGATGATTGCTGGTGGTGTGGAATCGATGTCACGTGCGCCCTTTGTGATGCCCAAAGCCACCACTGCTTATTCCAGAAATGCTGAAATTTACGACACCACCATAGGCTGGCGGTTTATCAATCCGAAGTTGCAAAAGCAATATGGTACCGATTCGATGCCTGAAACAGGTGAGAATGTGGCGGAGAAATTCAAGGTCTCAAGGGAAGACCAGGATTTATTTGCCTATCGCAGCCAACAAAAAGCAGCCAAAGCTCAACAAGCAGGTGTTTTTGCTGAAGAAATTGTGCCGGTTGAAATTCCACAACGCAAAGGCGATGCCATTGTGGTTGATAGCGATGAGCACCCAAGAGCCGATACAAAATTGGAAAAGCTGGCACAACTGAGAACGCCATTCAAAGAAAACGGCACGGTAACAGCAGGTAATGCTTCTGGTGTTAATGATGCCGCTTGTGCCCTGTTGGTCGCTTCAGAAGATGCCGTTGCAAAATATGGTCTGAAACCAGTGGCTCGTTTTATTGGCGCCAATGTGGCTGGGGTCGATCCAGATGTTATGGGTATTGGACCTGTGCCAGCCAGTAAACAGCTGTTGGAACGCTATGGATTAACCACTGATGATTTGGATGTGATTGAGTTGAATGAAGCTTTTGCTTCACAAGGTCTGGCAGTACTGCGCATGTTGGGAATCAGCGATGATGATGCGCGTGTTAACCCCAATGGGGGTGCCATCGCGTTGGGTCATCCACTCGGTATGAGTGGCGCCAGACTGGCTTTAACCGCCATGCGACAATTACAAAGAACCCATGGCCAATATGCCTTATGCACCATGTGTATCGGTGTAGGACAGGGCATGGCCATG
>JAUHXW010000206.1 GCA_030426705.1 Gammaproteobacteria bacterium | reverse complement strand
CCTAAATCAGGCAATTTGATTTCCGCATGGGTCAGACATACGGCACTGAAAAGCAGGAAAATTGTGAGTATTTTTTTCATAGTCATCATTGTAAGCATCAGACCTTAAAAATGCAGTTAAATTCATTCCAATTCGTTTAACTTGACAAAATAATGCACAATTATTCTAATGACTGACATGAAATTTAATCTGATCATCAATCCATCACATCAATGGAAACAAAGCACGGCTCACGCGCTCAAGCTGTTACAAGCCATGTTAAAGCAAGGTCATGAGGTGGTTTCAGTATTTTTCTATGGTGATGCGGTACAGATAGCTCAGCACCAGGACATTCAAAAAACCTGGTCAAAATTCGGCTGTGCAGCGGATTTTTTATTGTGTCGGACCATGTTGGAAGAATTTGGCATAGAACCACAATTGACTGATAATTTTAAGGTTGTGGGCATGAGTCAATTGGCACTCAACATGGAACTGGCTGATCGAACCCTGGAGTTGAACTGATGCACTGTGTCTTTGTGATTCAAGCTCACTTAAGCAACCAGCAAATAGAACAGCAGTACCTGTTGATGATTGCCATGTTAAACTTTGATTTTAAAGTTCAGGTTATATTCGATGAAGAAAGTTGGCATCACTGGCAAACTCACAAACCGTTGCATCAAAAGTACCAGGCTTTGACCCTTTATGGCGCTGAGGCTTTGTTGTTACACAACTCACCCAAGTCACTGGATTCTGAAGAAATTGTTTGCCAAATAATTGATTCCAAACAATTTCATGACATTGTAGCCACTGCAGGATTTGTGTCATGAATACTTTACACCTGTGTCATTGGCTTAACATCTCCCATTTCAGAAAGCATTTGAGTTTGATGTCAAACCTTGACTCAGTTGTGATTTTCGGGAAAGTCACTGTCGATGAACAAAAACAAATCACAGCAGCCACGCAAGATATAGGCATCAATTGGTATCTTGTAAAAGAACACAATGACCCAAATATACCGAACGCTGGCGATAAGCATGAGATCAGTCATGATCAATGGCTTGAGCTGGTGATAAAGCACAACAACACTTACGCATGGAAATGACCACAATCACAACCGATCAACACGGCCATTTGGCCGATCCGGACAGTTGGAACGAACACATGGCCGCAAAACTGGCAGAGACAGATGACATTGTCCTCAGCGAAGCGCATTGGCAAGTCATTTATGCCGTGCGTGATATTTATGCAATCACCGGTGAAACGCCACCCATGCGTTTACTGATTAAAGAATTAAACAAAAGAATTGATACAGAAATCAATTCGCGGTTTTTATATCGACTTTACCCGGATGGACCAGTAAGACTTGCCAGTAAACATGCCGGATTACCTAAACCCAAACACTGTATGTGAGGAACCCATGAACAAAATTATAATTTATAGCACGCTGGTTTGCCCTTATTGCAATGCCGCCAAGAACTTGCTGAAAAGTAAAGGCCTGGATTATGAAGAAATCCGCATTGATCAGGACCCAGAGCAAAGAACAATCATGATGGAAAAGGCCAACCGAACCAGTGTGCCCCAGATCTTTATCAATGATCACCACGTCGGCGGGTTTGATGATCTAAGTGCATTACACAAGGCTGGAAAACTTGACGATTTGTTGATTGGGTAACTTTTTAAAAATCAGGCAGTGGTGGTTTTCACTGATCATTGCCTGGCTTTTTTGGCCTGGCTTTATTTGTCGGCAACTTCTGATGGAACTTTGATGGTTTTAGGCCAGGATTCAATGATAGCGTTGACCAAAGTAGCTAAAGGAATGGCGAAGAACACACCCCAAAATCCCCAAACACCACCAAAAAACAACACCGCCACAATGATGGCAACCGGGTGCAAGTTATTGACCTCAGAAAATAACCAGGGTACCAAAACATTGCCATCGAGCATCTGAATCACTCCATAAGATACCATCACATAGGCGAACGGCGCAGTCCAACCAAACTGTACAAAAGCCACCAAAGCAATCGGTATGGTCACAGCAACCGCACCAATGAAAGGAACGAGCACTGAAAACCCCGTTAGTGTTGCCAAAAGTATGGCATATTGCAAGTCCAGAAAGATAAAAACTATATAACTGATTAAGCCCACCAATACAATTTCAAACGCTTTCCCGCGCACATAGTTGCCAATCTGAATATCTACCTGCGACCACACCGACAGGGTCAATTTTGAATCTTTGGGAATAAATTGTCGCAACCAGCTGACAATGACGGCTTTGTCTTTTAACAGGAAAAAAACCAGTATGGGCATGGTTACCAGAAACACCGCGATGGAGAAAGCTGAAAATACGGATGAAAATGTTTTGCCCAGAATGGTTTGGCCCATGGCGGTCATTTCATTGGTTGCCGAAGTAATGATAGACTGAACTTGTTCTTCCTTAATCATGGCAGGATATTTTTCAGGTAACTCTCGCAGAAAATCCAGCCCCGTTGCAATGTAAGCAGGCAATGCTTGTGCCAGTTGTGTGACCTGTGTGGTCAATTTGGGCACCAGCCAAATGATCAACACAAACATCACCGCCACAAACACCAGAAACACCAAAAACACAGCGAGCACCCTGGGGAATTTCATCTTTTCCAAGCGAACGATGACACTTTCTAATAAATAAGCCACAACGATACTGGTCAGAAACGGCGCCAATGGTCGACCAAAATAAATGACGAAGACAAACCCCAGAATCAATACTGAAATGAGGATAACAATTTGCGGGTCAGAGAAATTTCTCTTGAACCAACTGGAAATGACATTCATGAACGAATTATAGAATGGTTTGTGCCAAAAAGGCTATTAAAAGGTGAACAACCAAGACAGCACAGCTTCGGTGTGTTTGCCATTCAGTTCACTGCTGACACTACCAAAGTCAGTGCGGCCAAAATTCAGTGGCTTGGGCGCATAACTGGCATATAAATCCAATTCACCACCTAACAAAGGTGTACTCAAGCCAACCCGAACGCTGTACGGTGCTGAAATGGCATTCAAAATGGTGGTCAAATCTTCATCTGTGGCTGGAGGTTGTTGCCTGCCAGAGTATTCCACATTAAATACGGCACCATTATTGAATGCATGTTTATAATTAAAAGAAAATACAGTGTGATCATCCCATAAGAACTCAGGACTCTCAAAGTCATTCAGAAATGTCAGGAATATGTCTGGGTAAGACCGACTGACAAAAGCATTGATGTCACTGTAAAAACTATGTGTTGCGGTTACGGTGATGGAATCTCTTTCACTGATGCCAAAACCGATGGCCATATCCACTTGTTCAGGGATATCGAAATCTGCAGGATCCGCTTGTACACCCAACAAACGACTGAATCCATCCATATCAATTTTTGACTGATACTTGGTATCAATCACAAAGCGATTAAAGATTTTTTGCGACATGCCCACATTCAAGCCCAATCCATTACTGGTTTCGGTATAACTGACTGAATACAAATCCAGCTGATCAAAACCATTGATCTCTGAAGCCAGGAAATTAATGTCCGAATAGTTTTGCTGGGCGAACACCACTGCCAAACTTAACTCAGAATTGTCATTCACACGGTAAGCAATACCGGGTGCAAATATGCTGCGACGAAACGAGTCTTTCTGACTAAGCAAAAATTGATTGTATTGAATATCACTTTCCTGAAAACTGGCGGTTTTCAAAAAAGACTGGTCATAATCAAAAGTGAAGAAATAGGCACTGTCATCAATCAATTGACTCAATTGGTTGTAGCGGTCCACGTTGAAATACAGTTTGGCACCCTGAAAACTTAAATTATCAGCGAACTGATCTAATTGACTTAAGTGCAGGTTGGCATAAAAATTAGGAAAAATCCGTTCAGCTATGTCATTGCGCCAATGACCCAAGTCCATTTTGCTGTCAATCAATCTCAAATGACTGGCATTATTATCCCAGGAATACTGCCCATCAACAGACAACAGGCGATCAGCAACCGATACGTTTTGTACCAAGCTGAGCAACAATGCAATTGAATAGGTTGTTTTTTTGAGTTTTGTTAACATTTATCTAATATTCTATCTCATCGTGAATGATTGCAAAAAAACAACAAAATGTCAATTTTTCATCGTATAAATCGTGAAAAAACTCACATTATTGGGTTGTTTTTGTTGCAAATTCACAACAAGCATAAAAATCAGTCTTTTTTATAACCTTGAAATAACGGCATCGGTGAACTCGGCTGTATGCGCAGATCCACCCAAATCACCGGTTAAACGATCTTTCTCTAACAGGGTTTGTCTGATGGCATTTCGTATGCGGTTGGCCTCTGCCACAAAACCCAAATGCTCAATCATCATCGCTGCTGCCAGAATCACTGCGGTCGGGTTAGCAATTTTCTTGCCAGCTATGTCGGGTGCTGATCCATGAACGGCTTCAAACATGGCCACATCTGCTCCAATGTTGGCCCCTGGCGCCATGCCCAATCCACCGACCAATCCGGCACACAAATCCGAAATGATGTCACCAAATAAATTGGTTGTGACAATCACATCGAATTGTCCTGGATTCATCACCAGCTGCATGCAAGTGTTATCAACAATCAAAGTATTGAATTCAATCTCAGGGTATTCTTTGGCAACTTCCTGAGCGACTTCCAGGAACAGTCCGGAAGTTGTTTTCATGATATTTGCCTTGTGAACCGCAGTCACTTTCTTGCGCCCTGCTTTCTTGGCAATGTCAAATGCATAACGAACAATGTTCTCGGAGGCTTCACGGGTAACCACTATTTTAGATTCAGCAATGGTGTGATCTTCATTGATGGTTTGTCCCTCGCTGAGGTAAGCGCCTTCAGTGTTTTCCCTGATGGTCAGAATATCAATGTCATCGTATTTGGATTTAGTACCCTCAAAAGTCACCACAGGACGAACGTTGGCAAATAAATTAAAATAACGACGCAAAGCCACATTGATTGAACTGAACCCTTTGCCTACGGGTGTAGTCAACGGCCCTTTCAAACATATTTTATTGCGCTTGATGGCATCAAGGGTATCTTGAGGTAACAGCTCACCATGCTTATCCAAAGCCGCCAAACCCGCATCTTCAAACTCATACTCAAAATCCAGTTTCAAGTGATCCAACACCCTGAGTGTGGCATCCATGATTTCTGGCCCAATGCCATCTCCTTTTATGATTGTGATTTTCTGTGTCATTATAGTTATCCTTCATTTAAGAACGCTCATTACAGTCTCGTTCTTTTCATCAATATTTCTGTGGGCAATATCTCAGCAAGCAATATCGCAGTGGTGCGACATTATACAGCATCGAGTCAACCCAACGATTTGACTTTGGTCAAGACCTCATCGACATGACCATTTACCTTAACCTTACGCCATTCATGTACAACTTCACCTTGTTGGTTGAGAATAAAAGTGCTTCTTTCAATTCCCATGAAAGTTTTACCATACATTTTTTTCTCTTTGATTACATCAAAGGCTTCACACAATTGTCCTTCAATATCTGCAATCAATTCTATAGTCATTTGGTATTTGTTTTTAAAATTTTGTTGTTTTTTCAAACTGTCCATTGAAACGCCAATGACTGCACAATTCTCAGCCG
>JAUHXW010000205.1 GCA_030426705.1 Gammaproteobacteria bacterium | reverse complement strand
AGTTCATGTTTTTTACCTGTGGATAACTTGTGTATAAAAAACACATTGGTTTTTATCTACAGTTTTTCCACAACTTATCCACAGCTATTCAGTCAGTTTATTCACAATTTTTTGTTTATCCTCGTTCAGATCACTGCTTTCATTCAATAATTCAATCACTTTTTTACAAGCGTGAATCACAGTGGTGTGATCCCTACCACCAAAAGCTTCGGCAATTTCCGGGTAACTGTTGTCAGTTAATTCTTTGGCCAAATACATGGCAAGTTGTCTGGGCCTGACTATTGAGCGTTTGCGGCTTTTACCTATCAATTCCGATAATTTTACATTGTAGTATTGTGCAGTTGTTTTTTGAATGTTTTCAACTGAAACAATTTGATGATTCACTTTAAACAATTCTTTCAGTATTTGTTTGGTGTAAGGTAAATCAATTTGATGGCCAGTAAAATCAGCATTGGCTTTTAACGTGTTCAGCGCACCTTCCAGTTCCCTGATATTTGAATTGAGTTGTTTGGCAATGTAAAAAGCGACGTCATCTTCCAGGGTAAAACCAAATTGTTTGGCCTTTTCTTTTAAAATCACCACCCGGGTTTCATAATCAGGCGGATCAATGGGAACCACCACACCCCAACCCAGACGTGATTTCAATCGAGACATGATACCACTGACTTTTTTAGGGTAACGGTCACAAGTGATGATGATGCGTTTTTGTCCTTCATACAAATAATTAAAATTATGAAAGAACTCTTCCTGACTGCGTTCTTTGCCAGCAAAGAACTGGATGTCATCGATGAGTAAGGTGGTCACTGAACGGTATTTTTGTTTAAAAGCCTCCATCTTTTTCTGTTGTAAAGCTTTCACCATTTCGTTGACATAAACTTCTGAATGCAAATAACAAACCACTTCATCAGGATTGGTTTTTAATATTTCATTACCGATGGAATGCAGTAAATGGGTTTTGCCCAAACCGGTACTGCCATAAAGTAACAACGGGTTGTATTCCGGGTTGGCTGTTTGGGCGGTTTGCATGGCGGCAGCCAGGGCAATGGTGTTTGAACGGCCTTCAATGAAATTATCAAAAGTGAAGCGACTGTCCAGGTTTGAAGTGATTTTAGTGGCAGGTACCGATGAATTGGTTTCAACCATGGTATCAACCTGACGCTTTTGTATGGCGGTTTTTACGTTATAGTCTGAACCATAAATTTCGCGAACCGCTGCAACAATAGAATTCAGGTAAGAGGAATTGACTTTGTCCAAAACCACATCGTTGGTAGCGAACAAAGACAATAGATTACCGGCCACCACCACGTCCAATGGCTTAATCCAAATATTGATGTCATTTTCAGGTATTTCGGCTTCAAGCCTTTTTAAACATCGATCCCACATTAAAAATCAATTCCCAGAGAAATACAAAGCCTTAAAAAAGCCCTCAAGTATAGCAACAAAACACCATAAATCATACTGTAAAAACATGACAGCGAATCGAAAAAAACTTTGATTTAATGGGTTACAGAAACGTAATAAAAACAACAAATGAAAAACAACTTGAAAAAAGCATAAAAAAACAGTATGATGCACGGCCTTTTTAGAGGCGTGCATGAAGCATGTCTAACGCGTTAAAAGAACAGGTAAAAAATCATGAAAAGAACATTCCAACCAAGTAATTTGAAAAGAGCCAGAACCCACGGTTTCAGAGCTCGCATGAAAACAGCTGGTGGTCGCGCGGTAATCAACGCAAGACGTGCCAAAGGCAGAAAAAGACTGGCTGCATAAACACCCTGTTTGGTGTTAAACCCAAAAGGAGTGTGCCTTGGAACAATTCCCGAAAGGCAAAAGATTACTAACCCGACTCGATTTCAGTCGGGTTTTTAGTAAGTCAAAAAGAATTCAAAACCAATACTTCACCCTTTTGATGCATTATACCCAAGCATCACAGCCTCCTCGTTTGGGCTTAGTGATTTCCAAGAAAGTTGATAAATCAGCGGTTAAAAGAAATCGCATTAAACGGTTGGTCAGGGAAAGTTTTCGGGTAAAAAAACAGTTAAAATCTGCTGACTATGTGGTCATGGCCAAACCGGGCGTGTCCAAACTCAGTAATCAACTCATCACTCAAAGTCTCAATCAGTTGTGGCAAAAATGTGAGAACAACAAATGAACAATAAAAACCTCTACTTAATTACTTTGATGTTTCTGGGCTTTATGCTGTATGTGCAATGGCAGAAGGATTACAACCTACCAGAACCGACAGCTCAAGAAAACTTAACTCAAATAGCGAACCCAAGTGGTATTGATGACATTCCATCCAGTCATACGGTGGTCAATAATACCGATACAGATGTGCCGCAGCCACAAGCTGTACAGAGTAGCGATTTACCGGTTCAGGTCAGTCAAAGCAATGAAGTGAACATCATTTCAACAGTAGAAACACCTTTGTTAAAACTTGAGTTTGCTGCTGAAGGTGCGGCGTTGGTGTATGCCGAACTAAAACAATATCCTTTGAAGAAAAAAGCCACTGAAAAGGTCGTTTTACTGGATTATAGAGACAATCATTTTCAAGCTGAATCGGGTTTGGTTGGTCAGACGGTCAATTTCACCCACAAAGAAGTTTTCAGCACGACAACACCAAAGGTAAATATCACAGATCAAGTTACAGACCTTTCGTTTACTTTACAAAAACCTGAAGGCCAAGTGGTCAAAACCTACACCATTGATCCACAAAGCTATGCCATAAAGGTAACCCAAAAATTGACCAACACCACGGGTGACAGTTGGTCAATCACTGAATACCAACAAATGAAGCGCAATGACCCCTGGCAGGGCAATGACCCTTCATTTACTGATGCCGGCAGATATTCTTTCAAAGGTGTCGGTTATTTTGATTCAGAGGAAGGCTATGAGACATTGAGTTTCGAAGACCTGCAAGATGCTCAAATGAAACAAAAACTGGGTGCTGATAACTGGGTGGCGATGGTCCAACATTACTTTTTTGCTGGTATCATTCCTGCCAGTGATCAGGTTGAAGTACAAACTCAATACAACCCGAATACCACACACCCCTATTTGGCCAGATTATTAACGCCAGCGGTGATGGTAGCGCCACAATCAACCGTTGAATTCAATTCGATCTGGTATGTGGGTCCAAAACTGCAAAAAGAATTACCGGAAATTGCCAAAGGATTGGATTTGACCGTTGATTACGGTGTGTTTACCGCCATTTCCAAACCACTGTTCTGGGTGCTGGAAAAAATCCATGCTTTGGTTGGCAACTGGGGTTGGTCGATTGTGTTGTTGACTGTTTTGATTAAATTGATGTTCTTCAAATTGTCAGAAGCACAATACAAATCCATGGCCAGAATGCGCAAATTACAACCACGCATCACTGTGTTGAAAGAACGCTATAAAGACGACAAACAAAAATTCAACCAGGAAATGATGGGTCTTTATCAAAAAGAAAAGGTCAATCCACTGGGTGGTTGTTTTCCAGTTTTGATTCAAATTCCAGTGTTTATTGCCCTTTATTGGGTGCTTTTAGAGTCGGTTGAATTGCGTCAAGCACCGTTTATCTTGTGGTTACAGGACTTGTCTACACCCGATCCTTACTTTATCTTGCCTGCCATCAATGCGGCAGCGATGATTATGACCCAGCGCCTGTCACCGACACCAGGTATGGATCCGATGCAGGCGAAAGTGATGAAAGCCATGCCAATCGTATTTTCGATCATGTTTGCTTTCTTCCAGTCAGGTTTGGTGCTTTATTGGGCGGTCAACTCGGTGTTGTCCTTGGCACAACAGTGGGTCATCACCAAGCGCATCGAAGAACAAGACGACAAAAAATAAAGCATGCCCCAATTTTCTGACACCATCGCTGCCATCGCCACCCCGGCGGGCACCGGTGGTGTCGGCATCATCCGCATTTCTGGTGAGCAAGCCAAGAACATTGCCCTGTCTATCAGTGGCTTGAAAGGCTTAAAAATTCGCTACGCCCATTTCGCAACTTTCAAAAACCAGCAACAACAAACGATCGATTCCGGTTTAATCCTGTATTTTCAAAACCCGGCTTCATTCACCGGTGAAGATGTGGTGGAAATTCATGGTCATGGCGGCCATGTGGTGATGAACATGTTGCTCAAGGAAGTGATCAGGTTGGGAGCCAGAATGGCGCGGCCCGGTGAGTTTTCCGAACGCGCTTACCTCAATGAAAAAATAGATTTGGTACAGGCTGAAGCCATTGCCGATGTGATTGCCAGTGGATCCGAACAAGCCGTACTGGCCTCGCAAAGGTCTTTGCAAGGTGCTTTCTCCGAACACATCAATCGTATTTTACAGTTGTTGATAGAAACCCGGGTTTGGGTGGAATCAGCGATTGATTTTCCTGAAGAAGAAATTGATTTTCTGTCTGATGAAAACCTGAAAAACCAATTGGCGGAATTGAACCAAACCATGAAAAACACCTTGCGTAAAACCCAAACCGGTGTGGTGTTGGCGCAAGGCATCAGCATCGCCATCATTGGCAAGCCCAATGCTGGAAAATCATCTTTGCTCAATTGCCTGACCGAGGAAGACAGCGCCATCATTTCCGATGTGGCAGGTACCACACGTGATGTGGTCAAGGAAGATGTGGTTATAGCCGGCATTCCAGTGCGCTTGATTGATACCGCGGGTATCCATGAAACCGACAATCCGATTGAACAACAAGGCATCAACCGTGCGTTGCAAATGAAAGACCAGGCCGATGTGGTTTTGCATGTGATGGACGGCCAAGCACCAGTCAATGACCAAATCATACATGATGCCAAATACATCAACATCATCAACAAAAACGATGTGTTACACCCGGACAACCAAAACCTTGAGAACGTGATCCACGTTTCAGCCAAAAACCAGCAGGGCATCGATCAGGTGCGAGACGCCGTTGTGCAACAGGTCAATCTGGGCAAACTCAATGAAAACACCTTCACCGCCCGCCAACGACACATTGAACAATTGAAAATCACCCAAGCACACATCGACGAAGCTGAACAACAACTGCAATACAATCAAGGCGAGTTATCCGCTGAAGAACTGCGCCTGGCACAAAATGCCCTGAATGAAATCACTGGCGAGTTTTCTTCAGACGACCTGCTCGGTGAAATTTTTTCCAGCTTTTGTATTGGTAAGTAAGGGAAATAGCCTGATGATTTTGTCGAAGGAAAACAAACAAGCAAAAACATTCATTGTGGTATATTTTCTCAAAGTGCGTATATAAAATATAAGTTATGGTTAAAGAAAAGCTGAGGAAAGTAGTCTTAGTTCAAGAGTACGATGATGATGACGAAGTTATGGTTGAAACTCCTTGGGCAGAAGAAGTTGGTAAAAATAGATTTCAATTAAAAAACTATCCATTTTATTTTTATGGTCTTTCGTTTGATGATGTGTTTGAGGCAAAACCTTTGTATGAGGATGATAGGCCATATTTTATTAAAGTTTTAAAAAAATCAGGTCATAAAACAGTCCGAATTATTTTGCCAAACTCGGTAAAAGAGTCGAATGATTCGAACAAGATTTTAGATAAATTAAGTAAACTTGGATGTGGATATGAAGGTATAGATGGAAACAAGTACTT
>JAUHXW010000204.1 GCA_030426705.1 Gammaproteobacteria bacterium | reverse complement strand
GTCTAAGTGGCCATCATCCGAATCGTTTTCTTCTCGCCCTTCTTCAAAAGCCAAAGTTGCTTGCAGCAACCAAGTGTCGTTTCTCAAACCTCTCCAACCCAGCGCTTCACCGGCAAAGAAGTACATATTGTTACCATTACGCCTTTGAATACCACCAGCCAAATCAGGTTCAACTTCAAACTCATCAGATCCTTCATAAGCCGACTCATATTCAACACCGATTCCCAACCCGAAGCCCCAGCCATCACCATCGCTAAAATCATAAATCGACGGTAAAGGAACCATCACTTCTCTCTCCGTTTGTGAATATGCTGATTGACTTAAAGAAACTGTTACTATAACCACATAAATGTAGTGTCGAAATTTGTTCATTAGAAACTCCAAAAATATTTGTGTTTATTTTTGGCTTATTGCGGTGAAAATTATGTATACCCAATCTAGTAATTTTTTCACGCGTTTATCACGTTTTTTTATGATTATTTTTGCCTTTTCGCTAAAGAGCCGATGACAGGCTAGACCGGCGCTCTTGGTTACCAAGCAAAAGAAGGGTTGAATGAATACCGCTTCACGTGCATGAATTCATGGAGGTTTGATGAAGGGCGAGAAGGCTTACTTGAATCCCGCAGTTTATCCGAGGTAGTAAGCCATGTTCGCCGTAGTCTCGACCATCAGGTTTTGCGCTTTCTATAGATACCGTTGTCTTATAGGAACCATTTTGAGCCATTTGGGTTAACCAGCAAATACAAACCCTTGCCATCTGATAGCCTTTTAGGCTTGTCTTTGGCTTTGGCGTTTTTAATTGTGCTGATGTTTAATTTCATCAAAATGACAGTAACTTTATTGTCAGTAACCGTAAATAGCTAAATGTTACTGTCAAACTTACTGTCAAATGTGATGCGTTGTCAAGAACTATTATGAAGCCTTATGAAACTACAAAACCAGCTATATGGTAGTTTTTGGGCGTAAAATGAGCTTTAATGAATCGTTGTGAAAGTGATAAATGGTGCCCGGTCGCGGAATCGAACCACGGACACGGGGATTTTCAATCCCCTGCTCTACCGACTGAGCTAACCGGGCACACCATGTTGAGATTGGACATCTCAAAAGAACGCGAATTATAATAATGCCTTGCGGGACTGTCAAACTTTTAATTCAAAGTTTATAGAATTAATCGTTTTCATCTGGCGCATAACCCTGTGGCTTAACATCTTTGCCCTCAAACAGAAATGCCACCATCTTTTCTTCTATGATCTTGCGATGTTCAGGATCAATCGGTGAAAAATGGTTTTCATTGATGATCATGGTTTGTTGGGCTAACCATTCTTGCCAAAACTTTAAGCTGACTTGTTCATGTATTTTCTTGCCCAGCTCACCAGGATAAGGCGTATAAGGTATGGCTTCCTGATCGGCGCCGTATTTAATGCAATTAATGGTTTTCATATTGAGTGTTGGTTTTGATATTGAGTGATGATGTGTTCCAAAGCTTTGGGATGTGGTTTGTGTTTCAGTTCAGCTGGTTTTATCCAGTTATGTCGTTTTTTACTGTCTATTTCTTCAGAAAAATAAACATGCAACTGCAATATACGATGGGTTAATTTATGGGTCAAGCTGAAATGGTGTTTTGCGTCACTGGCAACTTTGAAAAGGTCTTGCTTATTATCGAAACTGGGGATAAACCAAAGTTGTGGCCAAATACCTTTATCTGTTCTTAATTCAACGGCTATTTGACCTTGTACAACATGTAATAAGCAATAAAGGTTTATTTCCTGCTGAACCACGCGACGCTTCTTTTCTGGAAAATCAGCAATGACATCTTGTGCCTTGGCTTGACAAGTCTCATTGATTGGGCATTTTTCACACTGTGGTTGGTGTTTGGTACAAACCATAGCACCCAAATCCATCAAGCCTTGGGTGTAAAAAGCGGGACGTACTTGTTCTCGGTGCTGCTCTGCTAATTGCCAGAATTGTTTGAGTGTGCTGCTTTTATTCGGTTCACCAGCCACTAAAAAGTGACGGGCAAACACCCTTTTGACATTACCATCCATGATCGGTTCGGGTTGATCAAATGCCAGTGACATGATGGCTGCGGCGGTAGACCGACCAATGCCGGGCAAAGCCATCAATGTATTCAAGTCTTCAGGCAGTTGTCCTTGGTGCTCCTTAACACAGATTTGTGCTGCTTTACGCAGGTTTCTGGCGCGGTTGTAATAACCCAACCCAGACCACAGAGACAGGACTTTTTGTTCATCCGCCGCTGCCAGTTGTTTTAATGTCGGTAGTTCACTGATGAAACGATTGAAGTAATCTTTGACTTTAATGACCTGTGTTTGTTGCAACATGATTTCGGACAACCACACGTGATAGGGTTTGTCCTCGCCGCTGCTTCGTTGCCACGGTAAATCCTTGCGGCCGTGATTTCGGTACCATACTACGATTTTCTGGCTGAAAGATTTGGATTCCAAATCAGCTGATGATGGCTTCAACAAACTCGGCTGCATTGTAGGGTTTCAAATCCGAGGACTTCTCACCCACACCGATAAAACGCACTGGAATACCAAATTCCGAAGCCAGGTTAAACAACACCCCGCCTTTCGGTGTACCATCCAATTTGGTGATAACCACACCTGTCAATTTATTGGCTTTATTGAATTCACGTACCTGAGAGATGGCGTTTTGTCCTGTGCCACCATCAATCACTATCAGGGTTTCATGCGGCGCCGTTTCATCGTTTTTGCGCATCACGCGAGAAATTTTTTCCAATTCCTGCATCAGGTTGGACTGCGTGTGCAAACGACCTGCGGTATCGGCAATCAACACATCTATGTTTTTGGCCTTGGCTGAATTCATGGCATCAAAAATGACTGAAGCCGAATCGGCGCCGGTGTTTTGCGCCATCACCGGAATGTTTTCACGCTCACCCCAGGTTTTCAGCTGTTCAACGGCCGCTGCACGGAAGGTATCGCCTGCAGCCAGCATCACATTTTTACCCATGCTTTTATATTTTCTGGCGAGTTTGGCAATGGTGGTGGTTTTACCAACACCATTAACACCAACCACCAGAATAACAAAAGGTTGTTTGCTGTCATCTATTTCAAGCGGTTGTTCCACTTGTCTGGCCAATTCAGTTAACTGAACCTTCAAAGCATCAAACACGGCGTCAGAATCAGACAGGTTTTTACGTTTCAAGGACTTGCGCACATTGTCAATGATGTCCATTGAAGCCGCCGCGCCGACATCAGCCATTAACAGAGTGGTTTCCAATTCCTCAAATAAATCCTCATCAATCTTTTTTTTGATTGAAAATAGATGCTTCATTTTCTTACCAAAATTATCATTGGTTTTTGACAATTGTTGGCTGAGTTGATACTGATGTGGTTCTACGCCTTGCGCCAGTAGTTCTGGTGGCACCACGATTTCTTCAGGAGTATTGTTATCAACAACTGAGTCTTGTTGTTTTGTCGATTCGACTGCGTTGTTGTTAGTGTCGAGCTGCTCTTTGTTCTTTTTGTTTTTGCGTTTAAAAAATTTCATGGCCAGTCTGCCTTTGGTATTGCTGCTTGCTTGCGCTAAAATATGGCGCACATTCTACCAAAAACAAGCTTCACAAACAGAATTATCCAATATGGGCCAAATTCGCATCACCGGCGGTATTCACCGTTCCAGAAAAATCAAGGTCGAGGACCAACCCGGTCTCAGGCCAACCGCTGACCGTGTGCGTGAAACGCTGTTCAATTGGTTGGGTCAAAATCTACATGGCTTGACTGTGCTCGATCTTTACGCCGGTTCAGGCATTTTGGCTTTGGAAGCTGCATCAAGGGGTGCCGC
This sequence comes from Gammaproteobacteria bacterium, assembly GCA_030426705.1. Classification (GTDB taxonomy): domain Bacteria; phylum Pseudomonadota; class Gammaproteobacteria; order Xanthomonadales; family Marinicellaceae; genus Marinicella. The sequence continues at coordinate 1,778 of JAUHXW010000204.1, read as the reverse complement.
GCCGATCAGCTGTGTGGACAATAACCGCAAAACCATTGTTCAATTGCAACACAACATCCAAGCATTGGGTTTGGAAGAAATCGACGTTTCCCAGCAGCCGGCCATGGACTTCATCAAAAACTGTCAAAACACTTATGACATTTTGTTCCTGGATCCACCCTTTGACAGCGATGAAATGAACGCAATCAGTGCTATAATCTCGCCAGTGATGAATGCCGATGGTCTGGTTTATAGGGAATACGGTATTTCACAAGAAATTTCGCCCCTGGATGAACAATTGTGGACTTTGATTAAACACAAAAAAGCAGGCCAGGTGATTTTTGAACTTTGGCAAAAAAACTCATGAACAAAACAAAAAACATCGCCATTTATCCAGGCACTTTTGACCCCATCACCAATGGACACGCTGATTTGGTCAAACGCGGTGCCAAAATTTTTGACGAACTGGTGGTTGCGATTGCTGATTCAAGGCGCAAAGGACCTTTGTTCAGCTTAGAGGAACGCATCACCATGAGTACAGAAATTTTGTCTGATTTGCCCAATGTACGGGTGGTGGGTTTTGATACCTTGTTGGCAGATTTTGCCACTGATATTGGCGCCAATGTGATTTTACGTGGCCTGCGAGCGGTTTCTGATTTTGAGTATGAATTTCAACTCGCCAGCATGAACCGACACTTGATTCCCAAGATTGAAACCATGTTTTTAACCCCGGCTGAGCAATTCAGCTTTATTTCTTCATCATTAATCAAGGAAATTGCCATGCTGGATGGTGATGTATCACGCTTTGCGCATCCCATTGTGCAACAAGCTTTGAAAGAGAAATTTTCAGACAGGTAAGCCATGTCACTTGTCATTACCGAAGAATGTATCAATTGCGACGTTTGTGAGCCGGTGTGCCCCAATGAAGCGATTTACATGGGGCCAGAAATTTTTGAAATCGACCCCAATTTATGCACCGAATGTGTGGGACATTTTGATGAGCCGCAATGTGCCGAGATTTGTCCGGTTGAATGTATCCCCAAAGACCCCAACAATGAAGAAACGCAGGAAGAATTACTGCTTAAATACCAAAGACTGACCGAACAATTATGAAAAAATTACTGCTTCTACTAATCATCACTTTTCAAGCCACGGCTGAATTACCCAAACAGGCCGCCATAGCCAGCGCCCACCCTTTGGCCACTGCAGCCGGGCATCGGATATTGGCGCAAGGCGGTAATGCCTTTGATGCGGCCATTGCGGTCAGCGCAACCTTGGCAGTGGTTGAACAACAAAGCTCCGGTATCGGTGGCGGCGCTTTTTGGCTACTGCATCGCTCCAAAGACGGCAAAAATGTGATGATTGATGGCCGTGAAGAAGCGCCAGGCAAAGCCCATGCCGACATGTATCTGGATAAAAATGGCGACGTGGATCGTGACAAAGCTTTGTATGGCCCCTTGGCAGCTGGTATTCCAGGGGAAATTGCCGGGCTGGAACACCTGGCCATCAACTACGGTAACTTACCATTGTCTGATTCATTACAACCAGCCATCGAAGCGGCTGAAAATGGTTTTGAGGCCTATCCCAGACTGATCAAACACATCAAGAACAAAGCAAAAGTACTGCAACGCTACCCTGCCTCAATGGCAGTCTATATGCCTAACGGCAAAGTGCCCGAAGTCGGTGATTTGATTGTACAAAAAGATTTGGCCAAAACCCTCAAAGCCGTCGCCGAGCAGGGAAAAAAAGGATTTTATGAAGGCAAAGTGGCCAAAAAAATGGTCAAAGCAGTACAAAAA
>JAUHXW010000203.1 GCA_030426705.1 Gammaproteobacteria bacterium | reverse complement strand
TTTGGCAAAGGTCAGGAATTTATTCTTTTGTGTTTGTCCTTGCTCATAACAATATTGTGCTGCCATTTTCATGGCCACTTCTACAGCAACCGAACCCGAATCGGCAAAGAAAACACAATCCAGTGATTCATCGGTAATTTCAACCAGCTTTTTGCCCAATTCAATCGCTGGCTCATGGGTCAATCCACCAAACATCACATGTGACATTTTTTGTAATTGATCAGTGATTGACTGATTTAAGACAGGATGATTATAACCATGGATACACGCCCACCAGGAGGACATGGCATCTATCAGTTTTTGGCCATTTTCCAGCTCGAGGTGTACACCATTTGCTGCCACCACTGGATAGACGGTATTGGGATTGGATAAATTGGTGTAAGGGTGCCACAAATGATGGCGGTCAAATTTTAAATCCATCATGATTCAATCACTGAATTGATGTAATCATGGTCAAAACCGCGGCGATAAAGAAAAGCTTGTCTTTTGGCTTTTTCCTTATAATCCTGCCATGGCAGGGATTTGTATTTCTTTTGATAGACAGTTTCTATCACCGCAAAAAAATCGATGGCTGTTTCTTGTTTTGCCCAAGTAATGATGCGATCAGAAACCCCTTTCATTTGCAATTCCTTAATGATTCTCACAGGCCCGTAGCCCTTACCTGAACGAACCCGCCAATAGGATTCAGCAAATCGCTCGTCACTGAGTAAATTTTCCTGTTGCAAACTGGCAATCAAGTCATCAACCAAAGCAGGCTCATGCTTTTTACTCAATAACTTTTGCCGCAATTCCAAAGCAGAATGTTCCCTCATAGCCAAACTGCCCAAAGCCGAGGCACGAGCCCTGGCTTCAGGCGAGTATTTTTGCTGTTCTTTATGCTGCTCAGGCATGTATCAACTTTCGAAAGGATCCACCTCTTCTACAGTTTCAACTTCTTCCGGTTTAGGCAGCATGATTTCCCTGATTTTTTGTTCCAGTTCAGCAGCATCTTCAGGATGCTCTTTGAAGTACTGTTTGGCGTTTTCCTTGCCCTGACCAATCCGGGTTTCCCCATAACTGTACCAGGCACCCGCTTTGCTGACCAGATTATGAGTCACGCCCAAGTCAATCAGCTCACCCAACAGTGAGATACCTTCACCGTACAAAATCTCAAATTGCACTTGTTTAAATGGTGGTGCCATTTTATTTTTCACGACCTTAACACGGGTGTCGTTACCTATGACTTCATCACCTTTTTTGATGGCACCTATGCGTCGGATATCCAATCTGACAGACGAATAGAACTTAAGTGCATTTCCACCGGTGGTGGTTTCTGGGCTGCCGAACATCACACCAATTTTCATGCGAATTTGGTTGATAAATATCACCATACAGTTGGTGCGTTTGATGTTACCAGTCAGTTTTCTCAAAGCCTGTGACATCAATCGTGCTTGCAAGCCCATGTGTGAATCACCCATGTCACCTTCAATCTCGGCCTTCGGTGTTAAAGCAGCCACAGAATCAACAACAATCATATCAACCGCATTGGAGCGAACCAGCATGTCACAAATTTCGAGGGCTTCCTCACCGGTATCAGGTTGTGACACCAACAAATCATCGATATTAACTCCCAGTTTAGCTGCATAGGTTGGATCCAAAGCATGCTCAGCGTCAATAAAAGCTGCGGTACCACCATTCTTCTGACACTCTGCCACTGCATGTAATGTCAATGTGGTTTTACCACTGGATTCTGGCCCATAAATTTCCACGATTCGACCTCGTGGTAAACCACCAATTCCTAACGCCACATCAAGGCCCAAAGAGCCTGTTGAGTATACATCCGTTGTCAGCGCCTTGTTATCTCCCATGCGCATCACCGAACCTTTGCCAAACTGTTTCTCAATTTGACCTAAGGCTGCCGCCAATGCTTTTTTCTTGTTGTCATCCACTTTATTTTGCTCCACAAGTTTTAAATTATTTTTCATCGTTAAGTCGCCTATTATCGCATGTTATGAAGATTGAAAAAATCAGTAATTTCCGAAGACCTTATCGATATTTTCTTACTTAACCCGAATATTTCGTCAGTAAATGGAGTTTTCTGGAAAAATGACGAAGAAGATTGGTCAAATATCATGAAAAATGTAGCGGGTACTACATTTTGAGTGATTTTGGCCAAGGTTCAAAGTCATTTTTTCTGAAAAACCATTTAGGTACAATTTGTACGTTTTCTACTTAATTATCAAACACTCATCTGATTTTGAATGAATCTAAGCTCTATTATTCCACCGTACTGATGAAATATTCGGGTTAAAAGTATTATCAGTAACTTATTCTCAAAACTTGAGAATTCATGAGACCTTTGTTCAATTATTTTCAAAGATAAAAAGTTTAAAAAGGATCCACTCTGCGTTGGAAAACTTACCAATAACAGGCTCGTTTTGTTGTTTAGGCGGCTTGCCGAAGGCAAAAAGCCTAAACATAAAAAGCGTAATAGCCGTGTATTGATTTCATTTTCCGCCTTGATTGCCTCCTTTTTAATTCTTTTTCTCAATTGCTAAGAATCGAACAAAGGTCTCACAGTATTTTTTATTTTTTTAGGTTCAATTTTGTTAGAATGTACCGTTTGAATTTTTGATGTTATATAGATGACAAAAGCAAGCCAACATACGCCCATGATGCAGCAGTTTTTGAAAATTAAAGCTGACTATCAGGACATGCTTTTGTTTTATCGCATGGGTGATTTTTACGAGTTGTTTTTTGATGATGCCATCAAAGCTGCTAAATTACTCGACATCACCTTGACACATCGTGGTAAATCAGGCGGTGAGCCTATTCCAATGTGCGGCGTTCCTTACCATGCCGCGGATAACTACCTCGCCAAGCTGGTTAAAAAAGGCTTGTCAGTGGCTATTTGTGAACAAACCGGAGATCCAGCCACCAGCAAAGGACCGGTCAAACGCGAAGTCAAACGCATCATCACCCCAGGAACAGTTACCGAGGAAGCCCTGATGGATGCCCATCGGGAAAATTTATTGCTGGCAATTCATCAAAACTCACGAGGTTATGGCTTGGCTTATCTGGCTTTGGCCAATGGCAGTTTTAAAGTTCAACAAATCAAGGATTTTGAAACACTTGAGGCGCAACTGATTCGCTTGTCTCCCAATGAAATACTGGTTTCTGAGGATTGTGAATTATCCAGTAAATTGTCACATTTCAATTGCCTTGAGCGACCAGGCTGGGATTTTGACCCAGAATCAGCTAACCATATCATCCGCAAAACATATGGTGTACATGATTTGATTGGATTTGGCATTCAGGAATCAGATGTTTTTTTGCCTGCTGCCGGGGCTTTGTTGCAATATGTCAATCACACGCAAAAAACAGAACTCAAGCACTTACAAGCCATCCAGGTTGAATTACTTGATGAGTATTTGCATATTGATGCACAGTCTCGCAAGAACCTGGAAATTGATTACCACCAAGACGGTAAGGATGAATTGACCTTGTGTGGATTTATTGATCAATGCGCCACAGCAATGGGTTCAAGAAAAGTCAGGCGATGGGTTAAACAGCCTATTCGCGATCGCAACGTTTTGAACAACCGCCTTGATAGTATTGAGACCATCATTGCGTCGTCTTTGCACCACGATATCCAAAATCACCTCAAGGGCATCGCAGACATAGAACGCATTGTCACCCGCATCAGCCTGTTAACAGCCAGACCCCGTGATTTGGTGGCTTTGCGAGAATCATTAACTGCTATCAAGGAACTCAACCACACGCTGGCTGTGTTTGAACAAACCGTGTTGGATGATTTATTGGCTCAAATCGATTCACATGATGACATTCATGAACTGTTATCACGAGCCATCAAAGAAAACCCTCCAGTGGTGATACGTGATGGCGGCGTGATAGCTGATGGTTATGATGATACCCTTGATGAACTGCGTAACATCAGCACCGATGCCGGTCAATATATGTTGGATTTTGAAAGTGAACAACAGGAGTTAACCGGTATTCCAGGATTGAAAGTTGGTTATAACCGAGTGCACGGTTATTTCATTGAAGCGTCCAAACTACAGTCTGAAAATGTACCCGAACACTACATAAGACGCCAAACACTCAAAGCTGTTGAGCGTTATACCACACCTGAACTGAAACAATTTGAGCAGAAAGTATTATCCAGCAAGGAAAAATCCCTGGCTCATGAAAAAGAATTGTTTTTAGCACTACTTAAAGGCTTTGCTGATCACATTGTTTCACTGCAAACTCTGGCCGAAGCCATCAGTGAACTGGATGCATTGACCAACCTGGCAGAAAGAGCCATCACGCATCAATTTTGCAAACCTGAGTTAAGTAAAGGTTTGGAGATTGATATTAAGAAAGGCCGGCATCCAGTGGTTGAAACCATCCAGGACACACCTTTTGAGCCCAATGATTTAACCATGAATGAGCAGGATAAAATGCTGATCATTACCGGGCCTAATATGGGTGGTAAATCGACTTATATGCGACAAGCTGCCATCATTGTGCTGCTGGCATCTGTGGGCAGTTACGTTCCGGCAGATAAAGCTGTAGTTGGTGATATTGATCGCATATTTACCCGAATTGGTGCTGGTGATGATTTAACCCGGGGGCGCTCAACTTTTATGGTGGAAATGTCTGAAACGGCCACCATTTTGCACCATGCGACAGCCCATTCTTTGGTTTTGATGGATGAAATTGGTCGTGGCACCAGCACCTATGATGGTTTGTCACTGGCTCATGCTTGTGCGATTCATTTGGCACAGGTTAATCAGTCCTTTTGCTTGTTTGCCACACACTATTTTGAAATCACTGCCTTGGAAGAACAAATTTCCACCATCAGCAATGTACACTTGAATGCAGTTGAACACGACGACCGCATTGTTTTTTTACACAGTGTGAAACCAGGTGCGGCCAATAAAAGCTACGGCTTACAAGTCGCTGCCCTGGCTGGTTTACCCACTGCCGCATTGAATAACGCCAAACAATATTTACATCAACTGGAAAATAATAACGCTGATTACGCACCCAAACAATTTTCATTGTTCAGTGAAGAACCACCAAAATCTAAAGCTGAAATTAAGTTGAAGACTATTGATCCAGATGAATTGACCGCCAAGCAGGCTTTGGATTTGGTTTATCAATTGAAAAAATTGATATGATGATACCTTTGCCTGACTTTAGCAGTCAAACAAAGGTATTTGGATCTATAGCTTAAACTCTATTTTGTAAATCCTGGTTTGAGGGGCGTTAATTCCGGAGTTACTGGGAGGCTCAAATAGCCAGTCATTGACTGATTGAATTGCTGGTTTACCAAATATTCTTCCTCGTCTAGAATATTTTACCGGAGTGGCTGAAATAACCTCACCCGCTGTATTGATGGTCACCTCAACGTCTACCCAACCCTCCAGATTATCAATGGCAGCCTTTCCCGGATAATCAACTGGAGTTTGTTTTATGATTTTCCATTGATACTGGGCATTCTCAGTTCCTGCTTCAGATTCATAAGAAGCATCACTGCCTGGTTCTTCGTCCGCCAAGTCTTCAGTTACATCATCTTCTTTGGCTGCCTTTGCAAGAAGTTCCTGTTCTAAACGTTCCTGTTCTAAACGTTCCTGTTCTAAAC
>JAUHXW010000202.1 GCA_030426705.1 Gammaproteobacteria bacterium | reverse complement strand
AAGACAATCAAGGCGAATGGCTCGAATACTTTGGGTGATCATCGCCGGGATGACTTGTTGTTTGATACAAACATCTTTGCCCCGTTTTTCAAAATAATGATCGGTGATGTCATGGCCGATTTGGTCCGTGACCACAAATGGCATGTCGGTGTTTTCATCATCCAGCTGGCCAAAAACTGTGCCGGCTTCGAGCAGATGAAAATTATGATAGTCCAGGTCGTCATTGATGACAAAATTGACCGGACTGGTGTCTTCACCTTGTATGGCAATGGAGATTTGTGGTTTGACTTTCACCGTTGAAAAAATATTCAAAACCTGTCGATGTTCAGCGACACCTGGAATGGTACTCAATGATGACAAATGAATGAGGTTTTCCAGAAATGTGTGGGTCTGTTCAATGCCATCAGCGGTGCCAGACATGCCGCATTCAATGGTCACTGATGGACAAAATTTGGCAAAGGCACCAGATTGAATACCGTCTGGACTGGTGAAATGTATGATGGTGTCGGAAAACAATGAGGCCAAATTGATAAACTCAATGCCCAAGGCATTGATGCCTGCATAATGCGGATTGCGCCCTGAGTTGTTGTGAATATCAATGCTGGCAAATGGCTTGATATCAGTCATCATGTCTGTGATGAATTGCATCTTTTGTGCAATTTCATGGGTTTCATGGTGTAAACCAGGCCAACAACGGTTGAAATCCGGTTGTTCGTCAAATTGACGCAGGTTGTCTTTGGCTGCTTCCACATTACCAAACAACAGATAAATACTTCGAGGCAATTTATCCTGATTCTGTTTTAGGAGAATTTTCATGGCGTCCCAGCCAGTGGTTTCATCACCATGCTGTAGAATTGAAATAAACAGGGGTCTTTTAATTTTTCCTTGCAGATGTACCAGGGTGTGGTTTTCTACAAATTCATGCAATCTGGTGGCATCGACCTCCAGAATATGTTCAGGTAATTCATCAAGGATTTTAATCATCAATTACAGCTTCAAGGTTTAGGTGGAGTCGAATGACTCAAAGATTTTCGCAGGTGATGATAGTAAAGACCCACAATGAAGTCAATGCTTTGGCAGACCTTTTTGGTGGTTGTTATCACTGACTGTTTTCGGGAAATAACAATCCAGATGTTTTTTTCTCAATTGCCCAGAATCGAGCAAAGGTCTCAAAAAATTAACCGATGTCTAAATGTTGTTGAAAATTATCTGAAATTTTGACTTGAAAATCATTGACTTAAACACCATGATTTTGCGAGTTAAAAAAATGCCTTCAACTGAATTAGATTCTGATACTGACATCAGTGAAACATTTTTTTACTTTCTAGAGTTTGTTGGGTAATGCCAACAAACTGCCAACAGTGGGATTGATTGATGATGTTGCTGCTGTTACAGCACATGTCTATATTAAGAGGAGTAATAACAATCATGATTGAATGTTTGAATTTGAGTAAAAAATTCGGCCAGTTTACTGCGGTAGATGACTTGAGTTTTACTGCAAACAAAGGCCAGGTATTGGGTTTCTTGGGACCCAATGGTGCAGGAAAGTCCACAACCATGAAAATGATTACCGGCTTTCTGGAACCTACATCCGGAAAAGTTAAGGTGTGTGGTCTTGACATCGCCGATGACCCCATCGCTGTAAAATCTAAAATTGGTTATTTACCGGAAGGCGCACCCAGCTATGGTGAAATGGAAGTGGGGCAATTTTTACATTTTGTGGCACCTTTACGTGGCATCAAACCCAACCTGGTAAAAAGTGCTGTTGAGTCGGTTATTTCCAGGGTTAATTTGGAAAACGTGTATTTCCAAAAGATTGAAACCTTGTCCAAAGGCTTTAAACGTCGTGTTGGGCTGGCACAAGCCATCATTCATGATCCTGAAGTATTGATTATGGATGAACCCACAGATGGTTTGGACCCCAATCAAAAGCATCAAGTCAGGGAACTGATTACCGACATGTCCAAAGATAAGACCATTATTTTATCGACCCATATTCTAGAAGAGGTGCATGCGGTTTGTGACAGGGCCATCATCATAGCTGGTGGAAAAATTGTTGCAGACAATACGCCATCAGAAATGGAAGGCATGTCCCGCTACCACCATGCAGTCAGTTTTGTGTCGGATTTAGACACTGAATTATTGAATAAAATCAAACAGATGAACTGTGTTCGTGATGTAGCTTATGATGCGAGATTAAAAGAAACCACTGTGTTTCCTACACAGGGGTTGTTTATTTTTGATGAAATCAGTGAATTCCTGCGCAAGCAATCCATACAGGTTAAAAGCCTGAAAATGGAAGCCGGTCGTTTGGATGAAGTTTTCCGCAATATCACCCAATCAATGGGTGAAAGGGAGGTGGTGAAATGAGACAAATCAAACCCATCATCAAAAGAGAACTGCATAGTTACTTCGCAACACCAATTGCTTATGTTTTCATTGTCATTTTTTTGATCATGAGCGGTGTTTTTGCTTTTTATTTCGGCGGCCTTTATGAACGTGGTCAAGCTGATTTGATACCATTTTTCAATTTTCACCCCTGGCTGTATCTGTTTTTGGTGCCTGCCGTGGCGATGCGGCTGTGGTCTGAGGAACGCAACAGTGGCAACATTGAATTGTTGATGACTTTGCCAGTGCATAAAATGGACTGGGTGCTGGGTAAATTCTTTGCTGCCTGGTTATTTATTGGTCTTGCTTTGCTGTTGACTTTTCCGATCTGGATTTCCATTAATTACCTCGGGGATCCGGACAACGGTTTAATCATAGCCAGTTATTTTGGCTCTTTCTTGTTGGCAGGTGGCTTTTTGGCCATTGGAAGTTGTGTTTCAGCGGCAACCAAAAATCAGGTGATAGCCTTTATTTTGTCTGTGGTGGTTTGCTTCCTGTTTTTGTTGGCGGGCTTTCCTATGGTTTTGAATTTTTTCAAAGTCTTTTTGCCACAAATCATGGTCGATGCAGTCGCTTCTACCAGTTTTCTGACGCACTATGACTCCATCACCAAAGGTGTATTAGACTTGGGTGATCTCAGTTATTTTGCCATCACCATCGCAGTTTGGCTGTATGCCACTTCACTCATCATCGATATGAAAAAGGCGGATTGATTATGAAAAAACAAGCACATAAAACTCAATTATTGATTTTGGCGGCTATTTTTTTGTTGTCGTCGATTGTGATCAGCCAAAGTGGCCTGTTTTCCCGGCTCAGAGTTGATCTCACTGAAAATGATTTGTTTACCCTGAATGATGGGACCAAGAATATTTTACAAGGCATCGATGAGCATATTCATTTGAGGCTGTTTTTCTCAGATCAGGCAACTACAGACATTCCAATGTTGCGCACCTATCAGCGTCGTGTGGTGGATTTTCTGGAAGAATTGGAGCGGTACGGCGGAGAGAAGCTCACTGTCAGTGTCATAGATCCGGTTTCTTTTTCTGAAGAAGAAGATCAAGCCTCACAATATGGTTTGCAGGCATTGCCTGTGGGTGAGGGTGGCGAAAATGTATTTTTCGGGATTGCCGGAACCAATGCGCTGGATGATGTTGAAGTCATCCCGTTTTTACAGCCAGATAAAGAAGCCTTTCTTGAATATGATGTGGCTCAGTTGATTTATAACCTGAATCATCCTGAGAAAAGAACCATTGGGGTGATGAGTGATTTACCTTTATTGGGTCAATTTGATCCACAGCAAGGTCAGGTGCCCGGACAAATCATGTTCGAACAGTTGAAGGACATGTATGATGTGGTGGCTGTTGAACCTACATCGAACTCAATTGGTGAAGTTGATTTGTTGCTGGTGGTTCATCCCAAAAACTTGTCAGATGAAACCCTATTTGCCATCGATCAGTATGTGATGAAAGGTGGTCGCTTGATGGTTTTTGTTGATCCCATGGCGCAATCTGAAGAAGTGGCTGCCGATCCACAAAACCCCATGGCGCAGTTACAAGCTGACCGAAGTTCAGATTTGAATAAATTATTCAATGCCTGGGGGGTGAATTATGATGCCAGCAAAGTGGTGCTGGATAACCAACAAGCCGTTTCGATTCAATCCCAGCAGGGTCAAAACATCAGACACCTGGGGATTAACTCTTGGGCAAAGCAAAACCTCAACAATGAAGACATCGTCACTTTGGACTTATCGTCGGTGAATACTGCATTGGCGGGAGTTTTGACCGCAGCTGAGGGTAAATTATCACCTTTGTTGACCACCACTCAACAATCAATGTTAACTGCCAATGATGCCATGTCTTTGTTGTTCAATCCCAATGCACTGTTTCAAAATTTTAATCCAGATGAGCAAACTCATGTCATCGCAGCACGTGTTAATGGCGCTTTAAACAGTGCTTATCCAGATGGATTAGCAGGCAGTGAGGTGATCAAACAGGTTGAACAAGGGCATGTGGTGATATTTGCCGATGTGGACGTGTTGTTTGATCGCATGTGGGTGCGCGCTCAAAATTTCTTTGGGCGGCAGATCTATTCAAACTTTGCTGACAACGGTACTTTGATAAACAATCTGGTTGATAACATGACTGGCAGTGCTGATTTGATTCAAATCAGGGCTCGGGGTACATCACACAGACCATTTGACAAAGTCCTTGAAATTCAAAGAGTTAGCGAGCAAAAGTATCGTGAAACCGAGAATCAGCTGTTACAACAATTGCGAGAAACGGAGTCGAAACTGAACGAATTGCAACGCAGTAAGGGTCAGGAAAATCAATTGATCATCAGCCAGGAGCAACAAGCTGAAATCAACAAGTTCAAACAACGCAAACTGGAAGTTCGTAAGAGCTTGCGTGAAGTGAAGCGTAATTTGAACAAGGATATTGAGGCACTGGGTACCAAATTGAAGTTCATCAACATTGCATTGGTGCCTTTGATTATTACCTTGATTGTGGTGTTTTTGTCCTGGAGAAAGTCGAAAAGAAAGGAGCGTCAATATGTTAAATAATTTCAAAGTACTGTTAGGCCTGTTGATCGTGATTGCTGGATTTGCTTACTACGTAACACAATCGGGCGAGGGTGTTGCTGACATGCCAAAGTATTTAATGTCTGACTGGCAAGATAATGCGCAAGCTGTAGCGAATATCGACAAAGTGGTTTTGAGCAAAGGAGAAGAAACCATCGAATTGGTAAAAACAGAGACCAGTTGGTACGTTAACAATGGCTTTTTTGCCAATTTATCGCCCTTGTCTGAATTGTTCCAATCATTAAAATCGGCAGAATTTGTTGAAGCCAAAACGCAAAACCCTGAGAACTTTGCACAACTTGAATTGGCAGAAGATGACTTGAAAATATCATTTTACCAAGCTGACCAATTACTTGATGCCATCCATGTGGGTAAAAACGCCAGTGCCGGACAGGTTTTTGTGCGCCGTGCGGGTGAAAATCAAACCTATACTGTGAGGGATTTGACACCACCGACTTTTAATGAAAACAGCTGGTTATTGACCACAGTGGTAGACATCGCTGCAGTAGATGTCGTCAAGGTGAACTTTGCACCGGTAGAAGGTGAGGCTTTTGCCATTGAACGAGATCCTGAAAATTTATCGCTACAAGTGGTGGATATGCCTGAAACACATCAACTTAAGGCGGTCAATCAAATGGGCAGTTTGGTTGGTGGGCTCACTCGTTTAATGATT
>JAUHXW010000201.1 GCA_030426705.1 Gammaproteobacteria bacterium | reverse complement strand
TTGGCCGCGCCATCATGCAAAAAGTCATCAAAACAGCCATCAGGGAACTGGGAACACCGCCAATAGAGTTCGCCTACGTCATTGCAGGCTCGCTGGCCAGAAATGATCAAACAGCGCACTCGGATCAGGACAATGGTTTGGTTCTTTCAGATGATTATGACGAAAAAATCCATAGCGATTATTTTGTAAAGCTCAGTCAATTTGTCAGCGATTCACTCAACCGATGTGGCTATATCTATTGTCCTGGTGATGTGATGGCCACCAATGATAAGTGGCGCCAACCACTGCACGTCTGGAAATCATATTTCAATCATTGGATCAATACCCCAGAACCCAAAGCATTGATGTATTCGAGCATTTTCTTTGACTTAAGGTGCATATACGGCAGTCAGGACTTATTTAACAAGCTGCATCAGTCTGTTCAATCAATGATTAAAAACAATCGCCTGTTTCTGGCTTTTATGGCAGCCAATGCGCAACAAAACCGCCCCCCTTTGGGCTTATTCCGACGTTTCGTGTTGGAAAAACATGGTGCTGAGACAAAATCTTTAGACATCAAAAAACGTGGCATTATGCCATGTACCGACATTGCAAGGGTGTTCGCTTTGGATGCAGGTACTGAAGTGATTAACACTCAGGACCGTTTAAAGAACGCTCAAAAAGCAGGTGTAATTTCAGAAGAAGCCGCAGAGGATTTGGCAGACAGCCTTGAGTTTTTAAGCATGGTGAGATTACAGCATCAGGTTAAAAACATCAAAAAAGGTCAGGAGGCCAACAACTACGTTGACCCCAACGAGTTATCCTCGCTAGAAAGGCGCCACTTGAAAGATGCTTTCGAACTGGTCAGCACCTATCAGGAAGTCTTGTCCAAAAAATACAACCAGGGCCAAATGTAAATGATCATGTTCAACTGGAAAAGCAAAAATCAGAAATTGATTGAAAGTGCTTTGGCCAGGCGACCCAGTGGCCAGCTCAAAAACTACCTGATGACGCCTCAAGTGGATCGCAACACTCCTGTTGATAAAGTGGATTATTTTGTCATTGACTTTGAAACCACTGGTTTGGATTACCAAAAAGACCACATCATCAGCATCGGCTTTACAGAAATAAAGTCAGGCAGAGTTCAGCTACAAAACAGCCAACACCACCTGGTTAAAACAGACCGAAGACTGGAAAGCAATAATGTCAGCATTCACCAGATTACAGACGATGAATTGAGCAATGGCATTTCAATCAAGCAAATGATGAACCTGTTGTTACAACATCTGGCCGGAAAAGTCATGGTGGCACATTATAAAAATATTGAGGAAAATTTCATACAACAAATCAGTAAATCCCTGTTTGGTCATCCATTACCACTACAAGTGGTTGACACCCTGGTCATAGAAACCAGAAAACTGCAGAGACTCAACAACCCCATCAACCCCAATCAGCTCAGATTATTCAATCTCAGGGAACAATACCACCTGCCCCGTTACCATGCACACAATGCCATGGAAGACGCCATAGCCACGGCTGAACTTTTATTGGCACAAATCAGCCATCGACAGCAGCAAGGCTACCAGTTAAAATTAAAAGACATAATGGGCTAAAACAAACAGGCCTAAACTAACAAAGGAGAGCTGCTGAGCAGCTCGACCCGCCGAGCCAGTTGGTGAGCGATAGCGAATCAGAGGCGAAGAGCGCGAAGTTATAAGCCATGCCCGCTGCGGACGCTTTCACTTTAGTCGGGAACAAAAGTGAATGAAGCCCCAAGGGCATACCTTATTATAAAAAAACAGAGGTGAAACATGAGTCAAGACGTAAAAATTGCGGCCATCGTGATAGGCATCATTATCATTGTGGCAATCGTAGAGGCTACTTCAACCGGTGGTGGCAGCTTCAGTTATCAGTCAAGTGGCACAACATCTTCCAGCCAAGCCAGTAGTTCAAGCAGCTCAAGCAGTGAAAAGTCATGTAAGAAAAAAGGCATTGAACTGAAAGGAAGGGTTCAATTTGTTGACTCTTTTCCAGATTTAACCATTAAATATGTCAGCTCTTTTGCTGATATCAATGTGCAATTTGTTTCTTCTTTTCCTAATGATTGCGGTCAGTGGCAAATAGTTGACTCTTTTCCTGATTTTACTGTACAAGAAGTCAGCTCCTTTCCAGACCTGGAAGTAACCAAAGTAAGTTCATTCCCGGGAATGAATTAATCATTGCACTTTTAGACGAATGTCTAATGTGGAATATGCTTAAAAAATGACATAGTTCATTTAATAAAATATAGTGAGGAGACCATGAAAACACGTTACCCAGTTAAGACCGAATTTGCAGCCAATGCGTTGTGTGATAATGAGCAATACCTCAGCATGTATCAGGAAAGTGTTGAAAACAATGAAGCATTCTGGAGCAAACATGGACAACGTTTGGATTGGATTAAACCTTACACCCAGGTCAAGGATGTATCCTTTGCCAAGGATGATTTACACATCAAATGGTTTGCTGATGGTGAATTGAATGTTTGCTATAACTGCGTTGACCGGCATTTGCCCACCAAAGGAGATCAAACAGCGATTATTTGGGAAGGTGATAATCCCGATGAATCTAAACACATCAGCTATACTGAATTACATCAGGAAGTCTGTCGCTTTGCCAACACCTTGAAAAAATTGGGCGTTGAAAAAGGTGATCGGGTTACTTTGTATATGCCAATGATTCCAGAAGCGGCTTACGCGATGTTAGCCTGTGCAAGGATTGGTGCCATTCACTCAGTTGTGTTTGGTGGTTTTTCACCCGATGCTTTGGGAGACAGAATCATCAATTGCAAATCCAAATTGGTCATCACAGCAGATCGCGGTGTACGTGGCTCCAAATCCATCCCATTGAAAGCCAATGTGGACAAAGCAGCTGCTAAACCTGGTGTCAAAGATTATTTAGAATCGGTACTGGTTATCAAAACTTCTGATGAACAAATTGAGTGGCAATCTCATGATCATTGGTACCATGAGGTCAGTCAATCTGTAAGCACAGACTGCGACGTGGCTGTTATGAACGCAGAAGACCCATTGTTCATACTTTACACTTCTGGTTCAACCGGCCAACCCAAAGGTGTTTTACATACCTCCGGTGGATACTTGGTCTATGCCTCAATGACCCATGAATATGTATTCGACATCCATGAGGGTGACATATATTGGTGTACAGCCGATGTAGGCTGGATTACTGGTCACAGTTATGTGGTTTATGGTCCTCTGGCCAATGGTGGAACCACCTTGATGTTTGAAGGTGTGCCTAATTACCCGGACTTCAGTCGCTTTTGGCAAATTTGTGATAAACACCAGGTCAATGTCTGTTATACAGCCCCTACAGCCATTCGTTCCTTAATGAAAGAAGGTGATGATCCTGTTAACGCGACCTCCAGGGAATCTCTTCGGGTTCTGGGCTCTGTCGGAGAACCCATCAACCCTGAAGCATGGAAATGGTACTATGAAGTGGTGGGTGATGAGCGTTGTCCGATTGTTGATACTTGGTGGCAAACCGAAACTGGTGGCATCATGATCACCCCGCTGCCTGGCGCAACCGACTTGAAACCCGGTTCGGCCACCAGACCATTTTTTGGCATCAAACCCGCCCTATTAGACAATGATGGCAATGAGCAACACGGAGAAAACTCTGGCAATTTAGTGATTACCGACTCGTGGCCAGGTCAAATGCGGACCGTATTTGGCGACCACAATCGTTTTTATCAAACTTACTTTGCGGCATTTGATAACGTTTATACCACTGGAGACGGTGCAAAACGCGATGCCGATGGTTACTACTGGATCACCGGACGAACGGATGATGTATTGAATGTTTCTGGCCATCGCATGGGAACTGCAGAAGTTGAAAGTGCTTTAGTTGCTCACGAAGCTGTAGCAGAAGCTGCTGTGGTTGGATTTCCTCACGACATCAAGGGTCAGGGTATTTATGCCTATGTAACTTTGGTCAATGGGGTGACAGAAAGTGATGAGCTCAGAACAGAACTGGTGCAATGGGTAAGAAAAGAAATAGGTCCGATAGCAACACCCGATAAGATTCAATGGGCACCCGGTTTACCCAAAACGCGTTCTGGTAAGATAATGAGACGGATACTTCGAAAAATTGCGGCCAATGAATATGAAAATTTGGGAGACACATCCACTTTGGCTGAACCTGAAGTGGTCACTCACTTAATTAACAACCGGTTGAATCGATAAATGAATAATGTGCTAGATAATATATCGATTGATAAAATCATCATTGCTGATGATCATCCGATGTTTCGTAATGCCCTGAGACAATCATTGGCTTTGGAACAATCGGGGTGCAAAATCGTGGAAGCAGAATCATCTGAATCTCTGCGAACTGAGCTGCGACAACATCATGACGCAGATTTATTGATACTGGATTTAAACATGCCCGGAGTGGAAGGTTTTTCTGCTCTGGCCTATGTACAAAAGAAATACCCCGATTTGCCTATCATTATGATTTCGGCGAATGACAAGCCAGAAACCATCATGCATGCCAAACATTTTGGCGCTTTGGGTTTTGTCAGTAAGTCTGCCAGCATTGAGGACATTCGCAAGGGCTTACGCACAGTATTATCTGGAGACACTTATTTCCCTTACCAATTCAATGAAACAAAATTCATGGAGCAAGACCAAACACTGGCTGAAACCACCTTGCAGGTTTCAGAGTTAACGCCCCAACAGCACAAAGTGCTGTCGATGATTAAACAAGGATTACTGAATAAACAAATTGCTTATGATTTAAGCATTTCAGAAGCAACAGTAAAAGCACATGTGACCGCAATTATGCGCAAATTAGGTGTTAACAATCGCACTCAAGCTGTGATGAAAGTGGCCAGTATAGACCTCAATGATTGAACAGTTTATTGAACAACTGCCTTAGTTTTATTGGCTTCAACGGTTTAAGCATCAACTGATACTCAGCTTTTTCCACCTCCTGTTTCAGTTCTTCAGTATGATTGGCGGTGATGATGACGATGGGACAATTGATACCATATTTTTGTTTCAAAAGTTCAACAACCTCAGTACCAAGCTCATCATTCAGTTGATAATCAACCAGCATCACATCCGGAACGATGTCATTCTGCAATAACTCTATCACTGTTAATGAATCCTCAGCACAATAAACCTGTAAGCCCCACCCTGTTAGCAAGGCCCTCATACCCTGTAAAATTTGAGTTTCATTATCCAGACAAATCACCGTTTTTTCAAAATGGTGATTGGTATGTAAACCCTTTGAGTTTAACTCATTATTTGTTACCACAGTCTGTGGCTTCGCTTGTGGCACAGAGAACATAAAAGATGAACCTTTACCAGGGACAGAACGAATCGATAATTCAATTCCCAGTTGAGTCACAATGCGATCTACAATTGACAGCCCTAAACCCAAGCCTTTTTCTCCCGAGTCAGGGCTTTTGTGTAGGCGTTTGAATTCATTAAAAATCACCACTTTCTCATCCTCATCAAGTCCCAATCCACTATCAACAACCATGATTTGTACTTGACCTTTGTACTTCCTACAGGCGACCAGAACACCACCGCTTTGCGTATACCTTATGGCATTACTGGTTAAATTCTGTAAAATTCTGTATAACAGTTTGTCATCACTTTTCACCCAAAGCTGGGTATTTCTGACCAC
>JAUHXW010000200.1 GCA_030426705.1 Gammaproteobacteria bacterium | reverse complement strand
AGGGTTACCAATCGCTTTTTGACTAATAAATCCACTGTGTTTTGTAACTCAAGGTTGCCATTAGCTTCTACAAGGATGAGTCGAAACTCAGTGTTGCTATCCATAGAGTTTAAGTTGCAAGCCAGGTTATTATCACGTTCAATCACATGACCCTGCCCATCAATAATCATCGTTGATGTTATGGAAGGTGTTCCTGTACGACCATAGGGTCCGGATTCAAAATATTGGCTCAAGCTCACATCCACGGTCAGCAGGATGGTGTCAGTTGATGAGGAGCCGGAAACGCAATCACCAAAAGACTGATCGCTGCCAGAGTTGGCATTCACTATCGCCTCAGGCAGGGAACAAGCACCGTTTGCTGCAATATCATCACTGTCGTCAGTCACCGTAATGGTGTCAGCTTGTAAAGGAAGGACAAAAAACAACAACAGACAAGTTACCAGTTTGGAACATAAAAATGTGGGCTTGTGAAAAATCATAAGTTTACCTATAAAGAAATAACCATCTGTTACTACAGCGCAGAAAAAACCTTCACCCTTCATTGCAATGGCCATTTTTTTGTTTTTATGCAGATCAGCTTTGATAGAGGCACCGTTATGGCCTCTGGTTTTAATTTCAAAGCAGCTTCGATATAATGATGGTTTGTTATTTGGCTTTGCTTGTTCTTCCCCATGTCAAAATCCCACAGCTTGGACAACCATCCTGAGATTGAACAGCTGTATCAGCAGTTAAAACAACTGGCTCGTTCCCTGATGAAAAAGGAGCGTGAAGGACATACCATTTCGCCCACCGATCTGGTGCACAGTGCTTACGAAAAATTGGCCAATTCTGCCGCTGCTTTCAACGATGAAAAACATTATTTTCAAACCATGGCCAAGCAAATGAAACGGTTGCTGATTGATTATGCGCGGCAAAAAAACAGCCGCAAAAGGGATGGTAGTTTACGCAATGTCACCTTGACTGATTCTCTCGGTATTTCACAAGGTCAGGCCAATTTTTTGTTGATTAATGAGGCATTGGAGTCGTTAAATCAAACCGATTCACGTTGTGCGCAGGTTGTTGAATGGGCTTATTTCACGCCGCTTGAACAACAAAAAATTGCCGAGATGCTATCAGTATCTATCAGTACGGTGGAGCGAGACCTGAAATTTGGACGTGCATTCATCAGCAATTACATCAGTCAAACCGAACTATAATCAGCTGCATGTCGGAAGATAGTCCTTTAAAGTCTCTGTTTTTAGCTTGTATTGATTGCTCACCCGAGGAGCAGGAAAACATATTGGCAAGCAGTGATTTACCAGCAGAGGTGATCAATCAGGTCAGAAACATGCTCAAGCATGAACACCTGAACTTTGGTCTGACCAGCTCCCTGGTTCAAAACATTTCAGAGGAGCTGAACTATCCACCTATTCAGCCAGGTGACAGTCTCAATGAATATCAAATGGTCAGTCAGATAGGGCAAGGTGGTCAGGGCGAAGTGTGGTTGGCAAAAAATAAAGATCAGGCGTTCAAACATCAGGTTGCGATTAAAATCATCAAACCTGTGTTTAACGAACATGAAATGCTGCGATTTCAATCTGAACGCAACATCATGGCCAGCCTCAAACACCCGAACATTGCACAATTCATTGGTGGCGGCACCATGGAAGATGGTCGAATTTATATGGTGCTTGAGTGGATTGAAGGGCTGAAAATCACCGATTATTTACGGGCGAATAAAGCCGGCCAGACAGAACGGCTGAATATCTTTAAAAAAGTGGCTGAAGCCGTGCGGTTTGCGCATCAAAACGGTATTATTCACAGAGACATTAAGCCTTCCAATGTGTTGGTGGATGACACAGGTCAAGTCAAGTTACTGGATTTTGGTGTGGCCAAACAGTCTCATGTTGACATCACGGAAACGGTTAACCAGCAGATGCTGACCATGGCTTACGCCACTCCGGAACAATTGACAGGCCAGCCAACATCGACAGCGACAGACATCTATGCTCTGGGGCTATTGCTTTATGAAATCATGGCCGAGCGCCCGGCCCATGTGCAGGACATCAAATCACTGGCTCAAATGGTCGAAGCCGTGACCAGGCAAGTACCCAAGCCACCTACCCAGAATAAGGATTTGAACAACCTGATCTTTAAAGCATTAAAGAAGGACCCTAACGAACGTTACCAAACCGTGGCTGAGCTGATCAGGGACATTGATAATTACCAGCAGAACAAACCATTAATCGCAACCGGGGATGGTGTTTTTTATCAACTGAAAAAAATGTTGGTGCGTAATCCGCTCCCGAGTTTATTAACAGTCCTCTTGATGGTTTCTCTGATCACTTTATTGCTGTTTTCATGGCAACACCAGAGTGAAATGAAAACCCAGGTGGCAGTGTCAGAGCGGGCCAAACAGGACGCTGAACAACAAACGCTGTTGGCAGAAAAAACCAAAGATTTCCTTTTGTCGATTTTGAAATCTGCTTCACCATTGGGTAATCAGGGGAAAAGCATTTCTTTGGATGATGTGTTGGCCACGGGTGAGATTCAGTTGTTGAACGGCTTGAATGATCAATTACTTCTGAAGGTCAGTTTGTTGTACACCATGGCAGACATACATTTCAATTTGGGGCATTATGACAGAGCCATCGATTTTTATCGTCAGGGCATTGGAATCGCTGATCAACATCAATTGCATGCTGAAATGTTGCAAGGCTTGGACCAATTGGCCATCAGTCTGATGTGGTCAGGCCAAACACAACAGGCAGAATCCACCATCCAGCAAGCCAGGAATTATTTTGAGGCCCATGCGTTTGATGTTGCAGAACAGGCCTGGCATTTGGCGCGGCTGGCGACCTGGGAACAGGAATCCATGCGCGCTGAACAAGCGCTTTCGAACATTGAACAAGCTTTTGAGTTGTTGGATCAGGCCCAAATCAGTGATCCTCAGCTTTATGGTCGGCTCTATAATGAAATGGCTGCCGCTTATCGACATCAGGACGACCAAAAAGCCTTGGAAGCCATCAATCAGGCCATCACTTATGGTCAACAGGCCTATCACTTGATTCACCCGGTGATTCAGGAGCGAATGACCTCCAAAGGTGTGATTTTGATGCGGCTCAATAAACATCAGCAAGCGCAGGAAGTATTGAGTCAAAGTTTGGAGATGGCGAAAAAATTGTATCAAAAAGACAATCCCAAACTGGCTGGTATCTATGCTGAAATGGCAACACTCTACCATGACCGCGGCTTGTTTGAACAAGCGCAACAAGCCTATCAAACGGCTCTGGATAACATTGAGCATTCCATAGGACAACACAACAGTGATTATGCCATTCCCCTGAACAATTTGGCCTATTTGTATGAAGATTTAAACCAGTTACAAAAAGCAGAACAAACCTTCAGAGAATCCCTGAGCATTAGACAGCAAATCATGAGCAATCAGCCCATGCGCCTGGCCAGTGTAAAAAGTAATCTGGCACGGGTGTTAACCAAAATGCGTCAGTTTGAAGAGGCAAAAAGTTTGTTGGCCGAAGCCATGATTGTTTACGCCAGGAACAACAGAAATAACTTGTATAACGAAGTGACGTCCACTGCCCTGATGCTTTCAACAGACTGTGATGCCGGTTTTGAATCTTATCAGTCGCTCAGCCGCCAATTGGTTGAGGAAGATGAGTCCAGTTGGCGGTTGATGCACAGTCGAGTCTGGCTTGGGCAACTGCTGCTGAGTTGTGGGCAGGCACAGGAAGTGGAACATTTGTTTAAGGCGGCGGGGCAGCAGGCGGCGCACATTTATGCCCCTGATTCAACGGGTCAGAAAATCATCAAACAAGCCAGTACGCTTTAGCAGCCTATCAGCCTGCTGTTGGCTTTTTAAACTTCAATACAACTCAGGTAGACCTTTGCTTTCAGTTTTGGCTGGTTGAGCCGGTTGAAACAACCCTTGTTTAATCATTTGTTGCCAATTGGTTGTTAAATCCGCAGGTTCGTTGCCATAAAGTTTTTGTTGCAATTGTTCGATGGCTTGATTCATCTCGCCATCTGACAGTTGTTGGCTGATTTGTCCCAAATTGGTGGTTTGTTGCTGGTATTGTTGGTTCCACCAGGCTATCAGGGTTTGTTGTACTTGATTGGCATTGGCTTGATTGATGTTTTTCAGGCTGATCGGGTTGTCAATGGTGCGTTGAGTTGGGTTTTTTGTGGTGATGGCTTTGGGTCTGCGCCATAATAACACCGTGGTTAAAATCCACAAGGCAGCAAATACCCAGGTCAGCGTTTGCCACAGGGTAATCTGGTCGCTGCTCACCGGTTCTTCGATAACTGGTACAGCTTGAGTTTCAGGTATTTCTACCGGGTTGAAGTCAATGGCTTTGGGAGCTTGTGTGGTGCTGGCTTCAGCTGCCTCAATGGGCAATGTGATTGCAGGTATGCTGGTCAATTGGGCTGCTTGTTTATTGGTGTCAAACCATTTCAGGGTGAATTCAGGTATTTCAAGTTCGCCCTTTTGATTGGGTATCACCGCATATTTAACGGTTTTGGTGGCGATCAATTGCTGGCCATCGGTGCGGGTCATGGTGTCGGTCTTGTCCTGATAAATGCGGGCACCTTCAATGGTGTCAATTTCCAAATCAGGTAATTGGGTTTCAGACAGACCCATGGCGGTTAAATTGATGGTGCGGGTAATAGGCTCACCAACCCGGTAGGGTTTTTCCTGAGACCAACTTTGAGTCAGGGTCAACTGCTTGGCCGGAATCCAGTCTTCATAAACAAACTCTGGCGGTATTTTTTTAATATCGAGTTCCAACATTTCAGAAACTTGTCTGACAGGACGACCTCTTTGGAACAGTCCGTAGGAAGGTCGGCTGTTATCGGTGACTTCACCTTCAAACACCAAGGGGTTTAAAGTCAAAGGGCCACTGTTTTCAGCAAAAATGGCATATTTTCTTTCCAAAACCTGATAGGTTCGGCCATCTCTTTGCGTGGTGTAATTGGTGCCTTTGTTGATTTGTTGCACAATCACACCATCAGCACTGGGTTCTGATAAAGCGCCATTTTTCAGGTTGATGGCATAGAGCAGACGAACCGTTAACAGGATTTCTTCCTGCACGTAAGCGCTGCTTTTGTTGGCTTCGATTTCGATGAAAATATCACCCTTGGCCTGAGCATTGGGGTCAGGTTTTTTGACTTCAATTTTTAAAGCCTGGGTACGTTCACCGTCCACTTCAATGGGTGGAATGATGTGTGAGCCCATTGTTTTTGGAACCAGCAGAACCTGCCAGGTCGTTTGGGTAGATATGTCGCCATTGATGATTTGGGTCGATGATGACTTGCTGGTTTGTCCAACATGAAATACTGCATCCAACATGGTGAAATCAGGTTGGCTACTGGTGTTTTGATCTGAAATGATGGTCAAAGTCAATGATTCGCCAAAAAACATTTCCTGGCGATCGGCCGTGGCTTTGATTTCAGCTTGTACCCAAGCTGTGCTTATCAGCATCAGCAGCAAACTGTTGAGATAAAACTGCAAATTACCAGTCTTCGGTCGTTTGTTGGTCATAGGTTTCACCATTCTGGTTTCTTCTGTGATATTGGTATAAAAACTTCCGGCGCATCAGGCCGCCCGGATCATCTTTGATGCGTCGTAGCCATTGTTCGAGCGCTTGTTTTTCTTCTGCATCCAGGGCTTTTTCTTCGGGCGTGAGCTCGATTTCCTGTTGTTCCTGTTCCTCACCCT
>JAUHXW010000199.1 GCA_030426705.1 Gammaproteobacteria bacterium | reverse complement strand
TTACTGGTAGGGTCATACAATTGAAAGTTACCCACAGAATGTAAAAAGTGTGCTGGTAATATCACCAACTCCTGTTCTCCAAAAGGCAAGCGCACACCACCATCAGGTATTTCAATGACCCGCTTTTCAAAGCTGCCTACTTTTTTATCCACATGTGATGAGACCAAATGGGGTAGAAACCGGCCCCATAATTTGGATACCAGCACCTGACAGGAGGTGTTCAATACCCATCGGTCAATCGATGCAACGATATCTGGGTCTTGATGTGAAGCAAAAATATAGTCCAGTTGTTTCGGATTGATGTAGCGGGTGATGGCCATATTCAAAGGAATGTATGTCAAATCACCACCTGGGTCCAACAATATGGACTGATCATTGTCTATAATTAAAAACTGGTTGGCCTGTACGCCAGATCCTTCCACCAAATCATTGAACGACATACAAACATGGTTATTTTTACGAAACAGTATTTCCGGCTTTCCTGACATTTCAGCCTCCTTAATAAAAACATGAATTTTATTAAAAGGAGACTGTTTTGGTTTTGATAATAGTCAAATTACGCCAAGTTCCTGTTACTCTTTGGAATGAATCAAACCAATCACTTTCCAATCTACATTGATTTTTTCAATACTTTCTTTGCGGGTAAACACCCTCAACTCACTGCCATCTGGCGAAACACCAAACATGGGAATGATGACTTTGTTTGCTTGAGATAAATATTGTTGGTAACCAAATTCTTCAGTGAGTAGTGTGGTTTTGATTTGTGCACCTTGAGACAACAAGCTTGCCAGCTTGGCATAGGTCACATCTTTGGTAAACAAGTGTCTTGCTTTGCCTTCTTTAGAAACACTGTGTTTGTGGTCATCACGGTTTTTTTCTTCTTGGTTAAGCACGAAAATATTGGCGACACCAAATTCGTTTTTATAACGCGTTGCTGCCAATAAATTCAGATCTTTGTTCATCGAAACAGCCATCAATTTACCAATACCAATCAAATCCAAATGTTGGTCTGCATGTTCTGAAACCACATTTCCATAATAGGTTTTGATGTCTTTCATGCGAGCTTCTTTGATGTATCTCCAATGAGAATCGGTCAACAAGCATTCAAATCCATGTTTATTCAAAGCCTCAGCAATGGCCACTGCAACAGGGTTGCTGCCCACCATCAAAATACCCTTGGACTCAGGGTTGGCCACTCCCAATTTTTTGGACAACCAACCTGCGGTGGCTGACTGAAAAACCACCGTGCCAATGATGACCATAAAAGTCAGCGAAACCAATAAGTTGGCTTCGGCGTAACCTTGTTGTTCTAGTTTCAAAGCAAACAAAGCAGAGACTGCCGCTGCAACTATCCCTCTGGGAGCAATCCAGGAGAGCACGATTTTTTCTTTGAAAGCCAAATCAGAGCCCCAAGTAGAGACAAACACCTTCAAAGGTCGAGCGACAAATTGCACCACCAATAAAATCACCAGGGACCACCAGCCAATTTTTAAGAATTCATCCAAATCTAAGCGAGCAGCTAAAATAATGAACAAGCCAGAGATTAGTAACACGGTCAAAGACTCTTTGAAGTTCAAAATGTCTTCAATCGGTGTATTCTTGCTGTTGGCCAACCACATACCCATGATGGTGACTGTTAATAATCCTGATTCATGAGCCAACACATCAGACAAGGCAAAAACTGCAAATACCAAGGTCAAAGTAAAGACATTGTGTAGGTATTCAGGTAACCAGTGACGTCGCAAAACCAACCCCAAAAAGGCGCCAGCAACACCACCCAAAACACAACACACCATCAAAATCCAACCAAAGTCCAGCGCCACTTCAAACAAACCCTGAGCACCACCTTCTGATGAGATAATGAAATTGAACACCAACACTGCCAGCAATGCGCCCAGCGGATCGATGACAATACCTTCCCAACGCAACACATTGGACACTTTTTTATTGAGTTTCAGAATCCGCAACATGGGTACAATCACCGTTGGTCCGGTAACCACAACCAATGAACCAAATAACAATGACAACAACCAGGGTAGGTCCAAAATCCAATGCGTGGCCACAGCGATGGTCAACCAGGTGACCAACATGCCCACCGTAACCATGCGCCTGACCACAGACTCCAGACCTTTGATTTGTCGGAAGTTTAAGGTCAATGCACCTTCAAACAAAATCACTGATACCGCCAAAGACACCATTGGAAACAGCAGATCTCCGAACAGCAAATCAGGATCAATCAGTCCGGAAACCGGCTTTCCTAAAACGATGCCCAATAACAACAACAATAAAATGGAGGGCAGTTTCATCCACCAGGCCAACCATTGAGCCATTGAGCCCAATATACCAATGACCGCAATGGCCAGCATCAGATTTTCAGTCATTATTTGGTCTCTAAACTTTCAACTGCTTGAGGGTTGGCTCTGGCTTTTTTCAGAGATAATTTCTTTGAAAACCTGGAGCGTGCAATTTCAGAAATCACCATAACAACAATCACAAAGTAAAAGGTCGCTTTACTCATCTGAGTAATCTCATGACCAAAGAATTTCAAGTGTGCAATATGGCCTGCCTCTGAGAGCAGCATGATTCCGACGATGAATAAAATAAACAAGCCCAAAATCTCATACATGCGATTGCGTTGTAAAAATGCCGCAATGGTGTCAGCCAGCCAAACCATCAACAAAGCACCAATCACAATGGCTGTCGCCATCACAATGAAGTTGTCGGTTAACGCCATGGCACTGAGGATGGAGTCAAAAGAGAACACCACGTTCATCGCCACAATCAAAAACAAAGCTTTACCAAAAGAGGATTTTTTTTCTTGTTCTTCTTCGATGTGCTCTTCCAGCATCATCATGTGCCAAATTTCCTTAACAGCGGTATAAATGATAAAGATACCACCCAACAACACCACTATGGCTCGTAAATTAAATTCACCGGTAACCACGCCTTCCCAGGCGATGCTGAATAAGGGTTCGGTGAAGTAAGACAATAGCTTGAGCAACAAGAACAGCAAAATCAATCGAAACAGCACCGCTAACCAGATACCTGTTTTACGCAGCTTTGATTGCTTTTCTGGTTCGACCCGTTTTGACTCAATGATGATATACAACAGGTTATCAAAACCTAAAACAGCCTGTAACATAATCAACATGCCCAGCGTAAATAGATTTTCTATTGTGAACAAACCTTCCATTACCCACCTCAAAAATAAAAACAATCATTGTTAACTTTCTGTCTTTGTTTTTCAAGAGTAAAGTGTTTCGGATAACAGAGAGATTGGTTGCAAGTTTAACGACGGTTTGGTAACTAAAGTATTAAAAGTTTGTGATTAAACGGGTATTTAGATGTTACATTCAAAAAAAGATGACGTTTAAGCTGCAAGCCCGTTAATTTTATTTACAAACCATGCCCCATAAGGAGACAGCAGGTAGATGAGCATCAACACGTTGAGAATTACTGTAATTTTAAACATGTTTCGAAAAGATTTCTTTTTTGACTTATGTCGAAGAAGTTGCTGGGCAAACAGTGCGCCAGGCCAACCGCCAATAAGTGCTAAATGATGTAATGTAGCTTCCGGCGTTCTTCTTTGGTCTTTTCGAGCGGCTGACTTATCAAATAGATATAAGAGAAATGACAACAAACTAGTAGCCATATATAACCAAACAATGACTTCAGGAAGGTAACCAAAAAAAGAAAGTAAAACAACAGCAAACAAAAAAGCCGCTGCCAAAAAAAATGCGCTTAGCGCTGGGTGTGCTTTGTCACCTTCATAAGACCTGACCTTTTGTGCCTGCTTTCTACCTTGATTATCCACACCAGCTTCAAAGCTTACCTCCATTCCTACTTCTGGCCGCTTACCATAATTCTTAAATGATTTGATGTGAAAGAAAAACTCTTGGTTGTCAGAACCTGACCTGATAAAACCAAAACCCCTTTCATCATTCCATTTCCGAACAGTTCCTTTTTGCTTCATTGAGTTAATCTATTTCTTGGTTAACTGTCGCACACCAGTTTGCCCAAATAATTTAATTTTTAAGTTTGGTCCGTCACCATCAAAGTATGCATGCACCCCTGTTTCATGGGCGAACTCACGATATTTGCTTTGAATCGGTATCATAACCAAGGGCAGGCGATTGCCCGCAGGGAAGTCAAACTTAAGCCCATTAGTTTCATGAGCCACCGAAAGCTCCCATCCTTGTTCGGGAAAAAAGTATGTCCCTGTAAGTGATTTCAGTTCTTCTTCAGAATACGCTTTTCTTTTAACCCGCTCTCCTTGAAACACCGGCCAGTTATAAGCCCGAGACACTGAAGTTAAGAACGCCTCACCCAGATTCGAGGCATTTTCAGAGTTGCTCAGAAACACAGCTCCGTCACCTGTTTGCAGATTCATAGTCATCCCAGCTCTGTATCCAACTGTACCTCCATAATGTGTTAAAAAAACCTGGTCGCCGTTTGCTATTTGTCTGAACCCGTAAACATGATTTTGCACGGGGTTATCTAAAAGCTCACGAATATTGGATAGGGTGAAGACATCACTTTCGCCATCATAAGCTTTGCTCATTTCAATAAGAAACATGGCCAAATCCGTTGCGGTTGCCCACAGTCCCGCCGCCGCTTGTTCAGGATGGTTGTTCCATCCACCGGGGACCATGGTGGCATCTATTTGGTGTCCACTGGCCGTATAAGAATGTCTATCATCAGGTAATGGTACAGTGAATTCTGCTTGCTTCATAGCCAGTGGCGCAATCAGCCACTCATCCATGATTTTCTCAAATGGTTTTCGCAATATATCCTGAAGCGCAATTTCTGCGAGGGTATAACCACCACCTGAATACGCCAACATTGAGCCTGGTGTGTTCGAGACTTCAATCTTAGGTGAATTGGCAGGGGCTTTCCCTAAAGCGATTTGTTGGTCGCTCGGCAGCGGTTCGTTCTTTGCATAACCCGCATAACCACCCCTCACAACGCCGGATGTGTGTGAAAGCAAGTTGCGAAATGTCACTGGATTATGGCTGGTTTGCTGGCCTGGAGGAAGCTCGTATGATGAAAGGTAAGCTTCAATATCACGATCAAAATCTATATGCCCTGCCGTTTTTATGCGCATCGCTGCAAGAACTGTTAATGGCTTTGCAAGTGAACCCGCTTGGAATAGGCTACCACAATTGGCTTGCGGCCCTGTTTTATTAAGCCGCCCCCAAGTTGCGCTCCAATCCAACTTCCCATTATGAATGACTGCAACTGAAAAAGCAGGTGTCTTTGAAGCAGCCATTTCTTTTTCAATGTTACTGGGCTTCATTTCTCCATCAAACACAACCTGTGGTAGTATGCCATTTTCAACCGCATTCTTGCGCTCTTGTGCATCACTTGCTACAAAGCAACTCCATTGACTGGAGTTAGCACGCTGGCTGTTTTCTATCTCTGAAACTTCAGATGCATTGCCCGTGGATAAACCAATTATGCTGGTCAACAACGCGATTAGTTGGGTTCTTTTGTTCATATATGATTTCCGAGCATTAATCTTGTTTGAATGAGTGAATGAAAAAATAAAAAGGCCTAAGGTCTCAAGCTTAAAACGAATTTGCACGCTTTGTTTTGTTCTTTAAACAAAACGATACAAAAACAGAGACATACACAGCTTTGAGTAATTTCCTACAAGTCTATCAGAAAACTTCCTCAGTTTTTACTGCTTACATTCTTCGAAATACATTTTTACATGGCAGACATTTGCTCCTGCAATATCAACATGAGCGAAACCCCTTCGGCT
>JAUHXW010000198.1 GCA_030426705.1 Gammaproteobacteria bacterium | reverse complement strand
CAGGAAAAGTGATGGCTTGGTTTGACTGATCATGAAATTTATTTGAATGTGTATGACTTCAGTTTATCGTGAATTGTTGGGCTTGTCGATGTGATTGGGTTGGCTGACAGTACACCACCACAGTGGGGTATAATCACGAGGTGACCAAATTGAATGACGAGATGACAGAACAACACATCAAGATGAAAATCGGCATAGATGGCAAAGTCTATACATTGGACACCAGACAACGAGAAAGTTTGACGCAAATTCCCTGGAAATCCAGAAAGAAAGTCATCGCTGTGCTTGAGGCCATGAAACAGGCTGAACACATTGAGCCAGCTAAAACTTCGGTCAATCCGCAAAGTAGACCCACTCAAAGTGTGAATCAACAAACTGCAGCGGCTCAACCAAAAACTGATTCTGTGACGGATAATAGCACTGACGAAGTTTATTCAAAGGATCCCGATGCCATTATGAAACAATTAATCATGCAACAACCTTCACATAATATCCCGGATAAAATAACTGTTATCAAGTGGATTGCCATTATTTTTTTCATCATCATCGCACTTTCTTTTATTTTTTAATCGATACTGATACTGACACCAGAAACGTGGTAGAGCTGCTGAGCAGCTCGACCCGCCGAGCCGGTTAGGCAGTGAATGGAATCAAGGCGGTTTTGCGTAGCAAAGAAGCCTTGATGCAAAGAGCGTTTAGCCGTGAGCGAAGCGAATCATAGGCGAAGAGCGCGAAGTTATACGAGATATTCGCCGTGGTCACTTTCAAATTAGTCGGGAACAAATTTGAATGAAGACCCAAGAATATTCCTTAAATGTCACCTTGTGAGCGGTTAGTGGTGTGGCTATAATCTATGGCTTTGTAATGACGACAAATTTAGATTCATGTCCTTAAATTTTGGTCCTTTTCAAGTTGATGTTGACACCGGTCGAGTCGTGTTGTCGGGACAAGCGGTGCAATGGGGTGACAAGGCCAGTCAATTATTCACATTGCTGGTAGAAAAATCACCGGGGACCATCAGTAAAGAAGAAATTTTTGACAAAGTCTGGCAAGGGCGGGTGGTGACCGAAAATTCTTTGTATAAAACCATCAGCAAACTGCGTAAGGAATTAAAGCCTCACCATATGGAAATAGAGTCGGTATTTGGTGAAGGATACCGCATTGTTGCTGATTCTTCCGATGAAGCAAGTTCAACGGGTCATGGCGCAACCAACCAGCCAGTATACCGTTACGGTTTTATTGCATTGTTACTGATTTCATTACCGGTTCTGTGGTTTGGTTTTCAATACATCAAACAACAACAATTGGTCACAAACATGAAACAGCTACAACAAGTGTTGGCGGTTACCAAGCAAGCTTTTATCAGCCAAATCAATCGCAGGAATGAGCTGGGAGAATTGTTGAATCAAAGATTTGAACTGCGTAAGGAAGACTCTTGGGAAAAACGCTTTTATCAACTTTATGATGAAATGAATGAACAGGAATTGTTCTTATGTCAACAAACCCGAGCCTATACCGAAGGTCCACTGTTTGAAAATAATCAAATCGCATTAAACTTACTTGAAGACAACCCCGAAATGGTAGAAGCTTTACCTTTGGCTCAGGACTTAATGGCGCACCTTTCTATTTGGTTGAACAAGTATCACAAAGTCTTCAAACACTCAGAAAAAATGTGTCTGCTTTATGTGGGTGTCGAGGATGGTGCGAAATATCCTTCAGATTTTGACAGTCAATTGGATCAATGGATAGAGAAGAATCAATAGCAGCTAACTCAGAGAAGCCAACTGCTATCATGTAGAATTGCTGATGGGGCCTTCGCTTCGAACTCGCTGAGCCACACTGGGTTATGCTTTTCTCGGTAAATGCGTAATCACTAACATCGTTACCAACAATATCAAAATACCCCAAACTCCCAAACCAGGTACAGCTGTGGTCACCCCTTGTGGTGTTCCAGCTCCCACATTGATACTGTCTATACCGATTAAGTTACCGTTAAAAGGTGACTGCCCCACGTTTTCTACAAAGTAAACCAATGCCAATCGGCCGTCACCATTGACTGGCACATTGAACTCAGTCCACTGTTCTGGATACCCTCCTGCATTTAGATTCGGGTTAACCTGGTATATAACTTCAAAATCTCCGAAGTCAGCGGTGCCAGCTCCTTTGGCTTGTAGAGCAGGTTGGTCAACAACACAGGGACCCGTGTTGATACTACCGGAAGCACTGTAGGCTACCACCAATCGGTCTGCGGCTGGGGAATTACTTTCAGTGCGTGTATAGAAATTCAATTGTTCAACAAAGCCAATGTCCGGAAGGATAATCCAATCACAAAGAATATTCCCTGCTGTTTGTCCAGTGCCACCTAGTATGTAAGAATTGTCCGCACCTTGATGGGCAGTAAATAAACTGACCACGCCTTGAGTCCAGAAAAAATCACCAATAAAGTCTGACCGGTTTTCAAATGTCCAGCCTTGATTTTGTAAATCATTGACCGACTCAAAACCTTCTTCAAAACCACCAGCCTGCGACTGCTGGGGTAATGAAGTCAAGACAACAAATAACCCAATAATAAAAATATTTCTCATGTCCGTACCTCTGCTAAAAAATTATGATGGTAAGGAATGGATGAGGTTGCTGGTAGTGAAAGAGTCTGAATATTTCTGCCTAACCCTGAATGCTATGGGTTTAAGGCAATAAAAGATTGAGTTCACCTAAAAATAATGCGCCGTATGTGTTTTCATCCGGTATTGAGTGATTACTTGCTTTCCAGCCAAAAAGTCACTGGTCCGTCATTGGTTAAACTGACTTGCATATCGGCGCCAAATTGTCCTGTTTGAATGGTTAGTCCGGTTTTTTGTGCCAATTCAACCAATTGATTAAACATGTTTTGGCCATGTTCAGGGCTGGCGCCACGTGAAAAGCCAGGGCGGTTGCCTTTTTTGGTGTCGGCGACCAGCGTGAATTGAGAAACCAGTAACAACTCGCCTTTGATGTCATTCAACGACAAATTCATCTTGCCTGCATCATCCGTAAAAATGCGGTAGCGTAAAATTTTGTTCAACAATTGTTCGGCTTTTTCAACGGTGTCATCACGCTCAACACCAATCAAGGCTAGGATACCTTGATTGATTGAACCGACTGTTTGATCATCAACATCGACTTTGGCAGAACTGACCCTTTGTATCAGTGCTTTCATAAAACCATCTTCGGTTAATTAGTCAACCCTGAAAAAAGTCTATCCTGGCCTTTTTCAGTAACGGCCAAACAACACTTAACCGTTAAAGTGCGATTTAACTGATGTTTTTTGACCTCACTTGAGCCTTTCGGCTCAAGATGGCACATCCGTGTGCCACATCTTCGACCAGAAAAAAGCAGGGTATCTTCTATTTTTTGGTCGAAAAAATTTGGGATCTGTAATTGATTTCCTATGTTTAACAATAAGTTATGCATTTTTCAGGTTCGACTAATTATCTTGCGGCACCAAATTGATGATATCCAGATTGTTTTTATTCCAAATCACTTTGGGTTGGCTGGCACCCAGAGGATACTCAACTTGATATTGATGAATGGTACCGTCAACTTGACCATTGAAGCTTTGACTGATGTTGCCTACATCATGAATATCTGTGGGTACAGCTGGGCAGCTGGGGCAGAATGTTTCTGCGGTATATATGCCTCGGCTTGTTTGGTCATTATCGCCGTTTCCTATCGTCCAGAATGGATTGCCTTGCAAATCATAAATATAACCAATGTTTACCCTGACATTATCCAGGGTAATGATTGATTGACCCCAGCCATTTTCCGCAAGAGAAAAGTAATGACCTGTGTGATTATTGGCAGTGTCATCAATGGCAAAGCGGTGTCGTGTGATTTTTTCAGCAAATAAATCACCATTGATTTCTCGAACCTGTACAGCGTTATCTTCATCAACAAATGTTGTGGTTGACCAGCCAACAGAATTGAATATGGGATCGCCATTGCCAAAGCCATTTTCAAATGACACTTCAAAAATGTCATTGTAGTAAGCATTGGCATAAGAATCATCCAAAATTGGCGCCAAATACCAAACAGGGCTTCGGTCTTTTCGACCTGTGTACATCACATAAAGCAAGGATGACATGTTATTGACATGAAGGTCAGTACCATTACCAGATCTTTGTGGATTCCACCAAAGTCCATTTTTGGGTTGGATAAAGTTATTTTCAGTATTGACTGGGCATGATGTGACATTGTTGCATTGGCCATTGTTGCCGATTGTTCCTGAATAGATATTGTCAATACCAGAATTGAACCCTTCGTTATAAACAGAGGCATCATGATTGATGGCGAAACTACTGCCACAAACGGCATCAGGATCAATTGAGAAAATGACCTCGCCTGCTTTGGTCTGGTCAACCAATACATCATTCATAGCAATCAAAGGTGTTTCTAACTTAATACTGGAAGCGCCATCTGATGAAGGCAGGTGGTTTTTATTGAAAATACATACGGCTTCATTGGTGTTGATATTGCTATTAGCGTTACAACTGTAGCTTAAACCATCCGTGCCAGCAGCGTTTTGCAATCCTACTGTGGCTGTCAGGTTATCCAAACCGGTACCATCATATTGATAAACCCACTGTGAAGTTTCGGGATACAAAATGGCTTGAATATCAATATTTTCTGTTGATGTATCATTGTTGGCCCATAAATCAGCACCTTGCCACAAAAACACCTCACATGGTTGATCTGCATCACCGGTATCAGCTGGTCTTGGGCAATTGCTGAATGCTTGATGGTAAAAAGTAGAACCACGCATGTCGTCATGTAAAGGTGCAATTCTGGCGCCTACATCATCTTTATCAGGGGATTGTGGCAATGGACAATCATTATCCCAGTCTACGCCACTGGCGTTATTGCTGGTGCTGAAAAAACCATTACTTGAAGCCACTAAACTGGCCACATTATCACCAAAGTGATCAAAACTCTGAGCCAATGCGATGCTGGCGGTGTGACCTTCATCATCTCCTGGATAAGTGTCACTGTTATTACCGTCAATCCAGTTATATGCTGTCCCAGTGTCAGTGATGTCTATAAACAATCGACCACAGCTTTGTGCTGCATTACCGTAGTTATCTGTGATGGCATTTGCAGTTGCATTTTTTTCTACTGACAGGGCCAAGTAAGCATCTGTTGCTGTTTGGCTGCCGGTGTTTTGAGTGATTAAGGAGGTTTTCCAGCGCTCACCCGGATCCAAGACATTGTCATTGTTGCCACAGACTTGCTGTTGGTTGGCAACAATGTTCTGTACTTGTTGAATTTCAATAACAGGGCCTTGAATGACCACAGCTTGCGAGGCACTGGCCTGGCAACCAGCGGAATCTTTAACGGTCAAAGTGATGTTGCCGACATATTCTTGCGCATAGCGAACCTCAATATTGGCATCATTGCCATCAGCATTTTCATCACCATCAATGTTCCATTCATAGCTATAGCTAGCAGAACCACCACTGACTTGAGAGGTGAATGTCAACAAATCGCCCACTTGATTACTCGAGTTATTGCTGATGCTTACTGTGGGAGCTTCACAACCCGCTGAGCCTTGTAAGGTCATTTGGCCTGTGTTTAAAGGATCAAGCCAATCTTTCATTCTGGATTGTGCATCATTGCCGTTGTCCCATGAATAAGCCAAACGACCGTACCAGTCTGGCTCATTGTTACCGCAAGCAGCACCACCACCATGTAACTGACCTATGAATAAATGATTGGCATTCCAAAGTCCAGAC
>JAUHXW010000197.1 GCA_030426705.1 Gammaproteobacteria bacterium | reverse complement strand
GATCCATCAGGCGCACCTGGGTCAATGTTGCCATCACGATCCACGTCCCAAACATCTCTTGCCTGGAATTGATCAATGTTCCATGGCACCACTTGAGCCATTAATTCTTTTTCTGGAACCGGTTCCATGAACTCTACACCAGCGATGGTGTTGAGCATCGACACTTGATTGGCGGGTAAAGTAACAGAATACGTGTTGACCCTTTCCAGGTGGTGGTTGATTTTTGCGCCATTGGCAATCAGGGCCGATTGAACACTGTTTTTGGTTTTTTCATTGTAACGAACATAATAGGCAACAACTTGGTCTTCTGACTTAACAGTTCCCATTTGTTTTCTCAGCCAATCTTGTTCATCTTGAGCTTCTATTGAGGCTGAGCCCAGTTGCGGCAAAGCCAAGGCCATAGCAATACTACTGGCCAAGATAAGTTTCTTGGATTTCATTAATCTCCTCTCTATTGATGTAAAAAATTATGATTATTATGTGTTTTTCTGCTGTGATATATGACTCCCCTCTGTCTTGTTTGAAACACTCAGTTTTCACATATAATCAAAGCGGACGCTAATCTAGCACAGCTGAAGAGAATTGTGGTTATTTTTTTGAGTTTATAAACACTTTATATAAGAAAGAGTTAATGTAAGCCGAAAAAGTACACCTTTTAAGCTTTCCAGTGTTCAATCGTTTGTTTGAAAAAGCTCAAAAAGTCATTGGTTTGATAAGCGTCCAAAGCGCGGTGATCAATGGTTAAGCTGACATAGCACATCGGCTTAATGACCATCATATCCTGACCGTTGTGTTCTTCAACCACCACACGCTTTTCCATTTTGCCCAAACCGAGTATGGCTGACTGTGGTTGGTTGATGATGATTGGCGTGGCCACCAATGAACCTGACACACCATGATTGGAAATGGTGAAAGTGCCGCCTTGAACCTCTTTTTGTGTGAGCTGGTTATTTCTGGCATTTTCAGTCAAGCGGGTTAACTCTTTGGCTATTTCTAAAAGGCTCATGTTTTGTGCCTGGTGAATCACCGGAACAATCAGTCCATCGTCACCCAATGCTGTGCCAAAGCCCATGTTCACATGTTTGAAAATTTCAAGGCCATGCTCGTGGAACTGGCTGTTGACTTTGGGTTGATGTTTAATCGCCTGCACTGCAGCGGCCACAAAGTAGGCGGTGAAGGTTAACTTGATGCCTTGAGAGGCAAATGATTCTTTGTTGGCTTTACGGTGTCTGATGATGGCGCTCAAATCAAGGTCAAAAACGGAAGTGACATGCGGTGCGGTTTGTACGCTGTGTTGCATGTGTTCGGCAATGATCTTACGCATCTGTGTATGAGGAATGATTTCACTGCCAGCTTCGGTGTGCTCTATAACCTGATTAACGAATGTTGGTTTGTTTTGCAAAAACGCATGCACATCACGAGACGTGATGCGGTTGTTCTTACCAGTACCTGTTATCGCAGTTAAATCAAGGTTGTGTTTTTGGCTTAAACGCCGAACTGCTGGGCTGATAAAGGTAGAAGGAGGATCGGGTTGCCCAGCAGTCGGGTTTTTACGAGGTAAATCAGATGAAATATTTTGATTTGGAGTTTCTTCTGCCTTATGTATTTCGTTCGTGTGGTTTGACACCGCAGCTTCTGAAATGGTTCCCAAAATAATATTTTCTTCTGCCGCTTCACCTTCGCGCACCCGTATTTCGGTTAAAACACCATCAGCCGGTGCAATCACTTCCATCATAACTTTGTCAGTTTCCAGCTCTATCAATGGTTCATCTTTAACCACTGGCTCGCCAACTTT
Organism: Gammaproteobacteria bacterium; assembly: GCA_030426705.1. GTDB lineage: Bacteria > Pseudomonadota > Gammaproteobacteria > Xanthomonadales > Marinicellaceae > Marinicella. Next base: position 4,085 of record JAUHXW010000197.1, on the reverse strand, counting down.
TTTGAGCCATTGCGCTACCGTGGCCTTGGTGCCTTCGGTTTGATCGGCATTTAATTTGATTTCAATGAGGTTGCTCATATTTTGTCCAACTCCATCATGCGTTCAGCGATGCTGTCAGGATTGGGTAATGCATGTTCCATCAATCTGGGATCGTGCGGATTACCAATGTCAGCTGTAGCGAGTCTTTCAATCGGTGCATCCAGATAAAAGAAGGCTTCTTTGGCCAAAATGGCAGCAATCTCAGCGCCAAATCCCGCTGAAATGTTGTCTTCATGCACGATCAGACAACGGCCAGTTTTCTTGACCGACTCAAGCACCATGTCTTTGTCCCAGGGACGTAAAGTACGTAAATCAATCAAATCAGTTGAGATGCCGGTCGTTTCTACCGCTTTCTGGCACATGTGAACCATGCCGCCCCAACTGACTACGGTAAGTCTATCACCTTCGGTGATTTTTTTGCCTTGGCCAAATGGTATGATGTATTGGTCGCCTGGGTAAGGACGTCTTGCCCAAATATGATCCAGCATTTTTCGGTGTTCGAAGAAGATGGTTGGGTTGTTGTCACGCAAGGCATAGCGCAACAGACCAACCGCATCTTCTGCGTTGGATGGCATCGCCACTTGCCAACCAATGGCGTGGACCCATTTGACCTCAGCACATTGTGAATGCCAGGGGTCGCCACAGCCAAAATAACCGCCTGCCATGCGCACCACCATAGGTGCGGCAAAACGATTGTTGGTGCGCCAACGCATGGAACCGGTTTCATTCAACTGCTCTTCTGCTGGATCGGCATATTTTCTGAATTGAATTTCCGGGACAGGTAGTAAACCGGCTAATGACATGCCCAGTGATCGTCCGATGATACCTTCTTCGGATAAACTGGTATCAAAAACCCGTTCTTCGCCATGCTTTTCTTGCAAACCTAAGGTCACAGCATGAACCCCACCTTTGGCCCCAACATCTTCGCCGAAGACCAACATTTTGTCATTGTGAGTCAACTCAAAATCCAATGTTTTGCGTATCGCAGTCACCATATTAATGCGTCCAGGATCCGCGATGATTTCCTGGGAGCTGGGTGGGAATGTTGGGTTCTCCAAGTGAATGCCGCCTTGTTGTTGCAGTAACGGATTGCCGTTATCGTCCTTTTCCTCAAATGCGTGGGTATGGACTTTTGCAGGGTCTGCGTAGGGTTGTTGATCCACTTTCTGATAAGCACTGTAGACTGCTTCTTTGGCCTGATTTTCCATGGCTTGCCATTTGGTGTCATTGGTTAAACCTTGTGTAATCATGAATTTTTTAAGTTTAGGCAATGGGTCGTGCTGTTGTTCAAACTGTATACGTTCTTCCGTTTTGTAACTTTGGGTATCCTGAGCAGAATGGCCATTCAATCTGGGTACTGTCAATCGCAACAAAACTGGTTTTCGCTCCAAACGTACATGTTCATTGGCTTGTTTTATCAATTCAGCAGCTTCTTCTGGATTGGTGCCGTCGCCTGATAACAATTTAATGCCTTTGAATGAAGCCAGATTTTTGACAATATTGCCACCAGGTGTTTGGAAATGTGAGGGCACAGAAATACCATAACCGTTGTCTTCTATATAAAACAACATGGGCAACTTTAGTGTTGTGGCCATGGTCAGCGATGACCAAAAGCCGTTGGTAGCGACTGAGCCATCTCCGCCCAAAACCAAGCCCATGGCTTCATTCCAATCCGAATTCTGCAAATGTTCCCGATGGTATTCAACCGCTTGTGCCCAACCAGCCACCGGTGTGTATTGTGCACCGACCCCACCAGACATGGGTAACACGCAAGCACCATCATGACTGGGTTGATTGAACACCACACCAATGTCCCGACCATTGGAAAATCCGCCCTGTCGCATCATGGTGGCCTGCAAGAATGTTTCGGTTGAAATACCGAGAGACATCAGCAAGGGTCTGGAGCGGTAATAGCCAGACACTGCATCTTTCTTGCGGTTCAGCAATTGCCCCAACATGATTTGCGCCAAATCATGGCCACGCGCAGAAAATTGGTACAAAACTTTTTTTTGTTTAACCAAATCATACTCTTCAAGGTCATCCAATGCTCTTGAGGTTAATAGGGTTTTGGCAATGTGCTGCCAATCAAAAGTTTGGTTTGGTTGTTCTGGTGTTTTTATCAAATGCATGGTCTGGCTCTCAGAGGCTTTTGCTTAATAATGATTTAAACAAAAATTCTCTTAATATTTCGGGAAAGTCATTATCTACCATGCTGATTGAAATGTGTTTTCGATATTTGCTGATAAATGAATTTGAAAGCAATAAAATTTCTTGAAAAGCCTGTTAAGAGCAAGTAAATTGTTTTACATGGATTTCTATGACAAAAAAATTCTAAAGGCATTACAGCTTGATGGTCGCATCACCAACAAGGATTTAGCCAAGCAAGTGTCGCTATCACAAGCGCCGTGCTGGCGTCGTGTTGATGCTTTAGAAAAGCAAAGTATCATCAAAGGGTATACGGCGATTGTTGATCAGGATAAGTTGGGTTTGTCGATCACGGCATTTGCGCAAATCACTTTAGACAATCACCACCCCGAAACCGTTGAACAATTTGATCAGGGGGTTCAACAATGGCCTGAAATCCTGGAATGCCACGCCACCAGTGGGGAATATGATTATTTACTGAAAATTGTGGCCAGGGACATGAACGATTACAATCAACTGATCTATGAAAAAATCCTGCGCTTGCCATCCATACGTTCGATCAACACCAGCTTCTCGATGCAACAGAAAAAACGCACTTCACATCTACCAATAGATGGTAACAGGGATAGCTGAAGAGCTTTATTGAGAAGATATCTCCATTGGTAGAAAGAATAGGATTTAAAGGAATCATGGAGAGTCTGATTCTCTAAATCTCTGATGTTTTTCAGCAGCAGTAGGCTTTTGTTTTGGCAGCCCTAAAGCCAAGAAGATGTTCAAATGGATCCAATTTTAGGGGTTTTTAGTTCACCTGATTTATGTTGTAAAACGAAAGGAACTGACTTTAAGCGATATCCATCGTTTATTTGAATAGCGAAATGTAAATGTGGACCACTTGAGAATCCCGTATTTCCAGACTCTGCTATCTTTTGCTGTGCTTCTACCCGCTGTCCTCGTGCTACTATGACTGATTCCAGTTTCAAATGTGCATAGACAGCCATAGAGCCATCATCATGTAAAATTCGAATGTAGTTACTTCTATAGAGGTGTTTGGCAGTCAGGCCACCATCATAAAAATCCTCTGCTATATCCATAATTATCCCACCGCGGGCAGCTAATATAGCAGAACCTTCAGGCATAGCGATATCAAGGGCGTATCTATTTTGAGCATCTTTGTGTGTGTACTTGCCGTTGAATCCTTGGCTGATATAAAAATGTTTATTGCCTAAAAAAGGTAGTTTGTAAGGATATTTTACATCATGTTTGGCATTGGGGTCGCCAAGAGTTGATTCAACTTTATATCTGAAAGACCAACCTAAATTTTTGTTTATGCCTTTGACGGTTGATAAATACATTTCGTCATTGGCCGGTACAATGAAGCGAGCAGGCCAGCGAGGTTCTGCCACAACATTGTTTCTATAGGTGAATGCCAGTCTAACTTCTACTGGACCATGATAAGGATTTACGGCATAGAAAATCGGTTGTTGTTTGGTTCCTCGATTAATAATCCTGACCTCATACTGATTGTCTTCAGGACGGATTTGGAAACTTTCAAAATCATCAGCATCTTTTGGAGGCTTGTCTGAATAATGGGTGATGCCATTTTCATCTACATGCTTGTAGTATTTTTTGGCCAAAACTTCAGAACATGCGATGACATTGGTTAATAAATAAGTCAAAAGTAAAATTGTTGGCTTCATCACAAAAATGTAACAAATAGCTTAAGTTCTTGCAAGCCCGTGATTTAATACTTGTATGGTTCATTGGTTTGTCATAATATGTATATATGGTATGCCCTTGGGTCTTACGCTTCCGCTCCGAGCTCGGATTACGGCATTCCATTTCTGCTTCTTTGCTTCGCAAAACCGCAAAAAATCCATTGCCTATCCTGCAGCACACCTCCT
>JAUHXW010000196.1 GCA_030426705.1 Gammaproteobacteria bacterium | reverse complement strand
TACTGCGTCTATGAATATTGCTGGCGGCAGATAATTGTGCTGAGCTATATAATGAACGATTGCCACTGGAGCTACAAATAATTTCCCGTTGTAGGGCAGAAATAGATTATTTGAAAAGGCTGGCGGGTCAAATTGGCACAGCTCGCAATGATGTACTCCAGCACTAGCTAAAGGCTGCAATGGATTTTTACAAAGTTCCTTCAGCTTTTCGAAAAATATTCTTTGGCATTTACCTCTACTAAATTCAACATCAGGCGAAAGCCAACCAACAGCAATTAAATTACTGCTATTCAGTGGAAAATAATTACATTGTTCTAAATCTTTGATCCCTGCCATTTGCAATGCCTAACAACTTATTAAACACGCATTTTAACTATTTATTGCAAATAAATCGCACAGCTTTTGACCTTTTTGATGATCATTTATTGCGCTATTGGTACGTTTTGACCTAATTTATTGCAATTTTATTCGCTGTATTCGAGTTTAAAACGCATGTTTGCTTCATTATCAGTAAATTTCTGGCTTAAAGTGCATTTTTTAGGTCAGTAGGGTGGGCGCTGCCCACCACTTCACCATTAACAACAATTGTTCACTCAAACCGATCCAAAAATATCACATCAGGGTGCCAGATCTCTTGCTGGTACAAATAGGCTTCATCATGTCCGGGATGACCCAGGCGGCCGGTTAAACTGCCGTGATCGGCGGTGAAGACCACACCCACGGTCGGTATGTTGCTGGCCAAATCCGACCTGATTTGGAAGTCCAAACCCACATCATCAACCGTTTCTGTGCCATCCGTCAGGCGTGAAATGATTTGACCCTGTTGGGTCGCGGTGTCAAACAGCACCAAATCACTTTTGCCGTCAGTATCACCATCGAATTCTGGCACCAGGCCCAGCCGGTTTTCCTCATCATCCGGGTTGACATCAGAGAACCCATAAACCACGTAACGGCCGGCATCGGACACCGCCGCCTGACCGATACCTGTGCTACCGGCCTGAGTCAGGGGCACGCCTTGTTGGTTCAATGACACCAAAGTGTGATCGCCCATCAAGCGATCGTACAACAAAACCTGCGAACTGTCGGCGTCACTGTAATTATCACCTGTCAAATTATCCGCCTCGGTGACAAAGGCCACCCAGCGACCATCGGCTGAGATGGCTGGATATGATGACTGACCATTGGCCTCAAGCCCGGTTGTGGTTTGAGAAACCCGTACAGTGCCGCCACCCAATTGCCTGAGGAACACATCGGCTTCGCCATTGTTGTCATTGTTGACGATCTGGTCGTTTTCTGAAGAGTAAGTCACCCATAATTCCCCGGCTACACCACTGAAATCGAAATCATTGGTACCTGCGGCATCACCATTAAGGTTTTCACTGACCAACACCACTTGGCCATTGTTGGGGTTGTAAGCATAAACATCCCGATCACCATTGCTGTCATTCGCCGCCAGGTCTGCATAAGTGTCAAACACCACCACACCCTGGTCATTGACCCGATTGTTCAGGCCCTCGGCAATCTGCAGAAAGGCGTTGTTTTGTCGATCGTATCGATAAACAAAAGCGCCACCCAGTGGGGTTGTACCAGCTGGTGGCTGATGCAAGGTGCGGAAGGTCACATAGCGCCCGGATGGTGACAAGGCCGGGGTGTATGAATTGATGTTGGCGGCGATGCGCTTCATGACGTTGTTATTGCGGTTCAGCTCAAACAGATCCATCTCGTCATTCAATGGTTCGGGCACCAGGTTGGGTGATTGGCTGGTGAACACCACGGTCGATTGATCACTGCTGATCTTGGCATCAATGATGTCATCTATCACCGTTTCAGGGCTGAACATTGGCACATGTTCTTGCTGCATCGAGCCAGACATGAAGTCGTGCCGGATGATTGAAATGTGGCGAGGATATGAGCTTGGCGAAGTGGTCAGGTCGGTGGCGATGGTGGTGAACAGTACTTCATCGCCCAGGACCGTCAGCTGCGGGTCATAACTGTGCCCATTGGCTTTTTCACCCAAGGCGTTCTGCGACACCAGGCTCAAAATACCGGTGGCGGTCTCATAGCCATACAAATCATAATGGTCATTGGTGCTGCTTGGAAACAATTCATCACTGAATTCAGTAAAAGCAATCCGCGAACCATCGCCACTTATGGCCACAGTATTGTATCCTCCGTTGATCAGCTGATTGCCCATGGCGTCCACATTGATACGGGTGATGGTGCCACTGTCGTACCAGAACACATCACCATGGTTATTGGTGTCACCCAAAACCAAATCGCTTTGCTTTGAGGTGAACACCACCGTGCCCTCATTACTGACTTGGCCATCCCAACCGGAAAATTCGGTATCCGATGAACTGACCCCACCGGGAGTGATGTTGATCAGGGTTCTGGCGTCGTTCAACCAATCCAGCATGATCAAATTATCACCACCGTTGTTGAGCCCATCAAGCGATAAATTATCAGCTCGGGTTATCATCAACACATAACGCCCACTGCTGGAGACATATTCACTGTTGGTGTTGTCATTGGCCGCAGCAGTCCCATCCACCGAGGTGCTCAGTAAGATGTAACTGCCATCGCTGCGATTCCTGAGGTAAACCTGGGCCTTGCTGTTACCCACATGCAAGGGATCGATTTCTGAGCGGCTGCTGAAAATAATGACTTGTCCATTATCGGACATGTACAAATCATCGCCGATGATTTCGAGCTGCTCGTTGTTACCGAAACCGCTCTCGTTGAACAGTTCACCGGTGACCATGTCTTTGACGTAGAGCAGGTAACCTTCACCGTTGCCACCCGGGTATTCTGCTGCCCGACTGGCAAACGCCACATAGCGGCCATCGGCTGATGGTCGGGAAAACAAATAAATACCATCGGCTTGGGCCTGTTGACCACTTTGCGTCACAGACACCAGTTGTGTGACCCCGGTTTGTAAATCTCTGATGAACAAATCCTCAACGTGATTGTTGTCACTGTTCACCAGGTTATTGGCCTTGCTGACAAAGCTGATGTAACGCCCCGTGTTCGACAACCGCAAATCTTCCGCCTCATGATCAGCCAGCAAACCCACATCCAATGTCGGCTCAGTCAGCCAGTACAGTTCACCAGCCGCAGCTTGACCAACCACCCACAACAAGCCCAATACAACTGTTTTTCTTAACATGATGTTTTCCTCAATTAATCATGTTAATCATAGGAATTTCTTCAAAAAGAAAACTGAAAAGACCCTGAAATCATTCTTATTTTAAGCAATGACAAGGTAAAACGCATAGAAATTGAATTTGGGTGAGCGCTGTAATCTGTTATCGATATTTGAGCTTTATACAGAACACCAAATTAAGTAGTACTAAATCCCCTAGCTAACTTCCCGCTTTACTCCAGCAAAACAAAACCCAACGCAAACCAAACGTGCCAAGTGTTGAGTATCTATTTGATTTTTTTGTTAGGTTTTTACTCAAATAGTTCTCTAAACTTCTCTGAATCCCAAACAGAAACAATTGGCGAGTCTGAGATAACAGCTTTACTAAAACCATACTTTTCACTTTGAGTAACAAAAACTATAGGAGCTCCTTTATGTAATAAGGCCACTGAATTACCATCTTCCGACCATAAAAAGCTAAAATCTTGCCCTGCAGTTTTTTCAATATATGCTGTTTCGGACACCAGTTTTTCATGTAACTTTGGTGGTTCTCCTTCTCTCATTTTCTGTTTCCAAGTTTCTTCAGAAATAGGTGTATACTGAATGTATGCTACAGCATCTCTTTCTGGCTTTTGAGTCTCCTGCTTGGTTAGATAAAGCACCCCAGAATGATCGTACTCATCGAGAATTGCAAATCGTCCAGATTTTTCATTATATGAGCTTAGAAATAAACCCTCAGACATCGCCGCTCCTGATATTAACGCACATAGGATAAAAACTATTTTTTTCATTTAACCTCGAAAACCTAACTATTATTAACCATTCATTCTAACTATTTATTGCATAAAATAGTATGGCATTTGGTTTTTTAATGATTATCAAAGGCCGCCTGGTTGGAGATGTTGTTGTCGAGGTCATTGGATATTGCAGTAGTTTACTAATCACTTTCACTCCCAATGCACTTCCACATGCTTGTTATTGAAATCGTCATCATCCAAATCTCCCCGATGCTCACACCACATCGATGAAGGCAAACCTGCCATGTTAATACGCTTACCGTTTTCTATGACACCTCCCAGCACTTGATATACTATGAATCTGTTAATCATTTTTATTACACTGGAAGCAGTTGCACCGGTGACGTCATGAACACTTATATCTGACCGCGCAAAGAGCCTCAGGCCTCTTGTGTGATACCACAGCTGCCCATTTTCTTGCTCCGACACAAGAATTTGCGTGTGCTGAAAAGGCTTTGGCTCTGCTGCCAGAAACACATTTGTTCGCCATTCCTTAGGATGCCACCACTTAAATCTTTGAGGCTCGTAAACACAAACACCACCATCATCTAAAAAATAAGTCACCAACCCCACAAGATTACGTAGATAGTCCAGTGATTTTTGATCCGGAATTTCTGTGCGAATTACCATACAGCTTGGTGCACTATTTACCGCATTAGCTAAATCTGAATCCTCTTCACACAACTCATTCCAAAGATAGCCTGACTTAAAACCATCACGATATTCTGGCGAAGCTCCATCATGATATTTCACTATATCGGTATTCTCTGGGAGTCCATCAAAGTTGTATTTAGAACCGGAGATATTCACCTCGTTTCCAAAATCACCGAAAATAACAAAAAATGAAAATACGTTCTCTTCCGTTGGTGTAAAGTAGGTTCGTTCCCAGCTCATTTCTTCCTTTGTTTGATAATTTAAATGTGTGCAAATGCGGTTACACATCATCTATACTGATTCTTGTGCACTGCTCTTAAGAGCTTATTATCTTAAGTCATAGATTTTCTATTTTGTAGGAATTTTTTATAAACGAATAACTGGTTTTGACAGCTATTAAGATTGCCCTTTTAATAAAAACTTCTTGATGGGCAAAGCCCATCCTACATGACAGTTACGTGTTTATGTAGTTTAGCATTAAGTTTGCGCGGCTTTTACTCGCGCCTTGATGGTGTTGAGCGATGCCCTTTAACGAGGTAATAAGTGTATCGTTGGCGAAAACTTTGGCCAGGCGACAATACCTGCGAAACTCTCGCTGACCACGATTTTCTGCTGCATCAATCAGAATTTTGCGTACACGCTGAATCTGCTTGTCGTTAAGGTCAGATTTTTTCAGTTTTTCCAGCATGTCTTCTTTGAGATAACCTGAACGAAAAAACATGGGATCCATTTCCAGAAATGTAAGAACAAACTCCATCACCTCTGGACTTTTTAACTTTTTGTCCTTGTACATTTGATCAATCATTGGATCGATAACCGAAACATAAGATTGGAACTTGGCACAGGCCTTTTTCCAGGAATCGATATCCTTATTCCGATTTTTAAACGTAACGCCAATATCATGATGCAATTTATTCATGATTGCCGTTACTTGATTAATCATGTGGTTAAAGTCAGACATTTTCTATAAGATTTTGAGTCATGGTGATGGGTGGAGCCTATCTTGTATGACTTGAACTTGTTAAATTTTGTACTGTTCATTGTATATTTCAAAGGCCAATAATTCATCTTGAGTATCAAGCAACATCATCCAAGCATATGATATGCAACCTAACCAACCATCAATCTGAAAAGCTTGTTGCTCCGATATAAGTTTATTTCGTTGAAGCATTCCCTCATCATCAACAGCCCATGCTTTTCCTAGGCACAAAATTCCAGATATGTCGCTGACTATAGATTTATCTATTGCATCATTTTCAAGCATTGGAGCAAGCACTCTTAAACACTCTATGACATTGTGAAAATTCTCTTCAACTAATGCCATTCCTTGATAAGGGCGTAAA
>JAUHXW010000195.1 GCA_030426705.1 Gammaproteobacteria bacterium | reverse complement strand
ACCGCCATGTGTTCATTGGCTATTCTCTTCACCTCTGATTCGCTTCGCTCACGGCTTATCGCTCATTTCATCAAGGCTTCTTGCCTTCGGCAAATTGCCTTGATTCCATTCACTGCCTAACCGGCTCGGCGGGTCGAGCCGATTATCGGCTCTTCGTAGTCAAAACATTTGAAATATAGGTTGACCGCCTCATTTTATTTCAGTAAAATCCCCGCTCTTTTTAAGAACAACCGAATTGGAGTAGTTTCATGCACGCAGTTGTAGCTACAGGTGGCAAGCAATACAGAATAAAAGAAGGCGATGTAATCAAAGTTGAATCTTTGAAAGTAGAAGCTGGTGATAAAATTGAATTGGATCAGGTTTTGATGTTGTCCGATGGTGAGAACATTGAAATTGGTAAACCATTATTGGAAGGTAAAACCGTATCTGCCGAAGTATTGTCAAATGGCCGTCACAAAAAAGTAAGAATCATTAAATTCAAAAGACGTAAGCACCACATGAAACAAATGGGTCATCGTCAGAATTTTACTGAGTTAAAAATCACTAAAATAGGATAAGAGGTAAAACGTCATGGCTCATAAGAAAGCAGCAGGTAGTACTAATAACGGTCGCGATTCGAATCCTAAGTATCTTGGCGTCAAAATGTATGGCGGCCAAGAGGCATTGGCTGGAAACATTTTAGTGCGTCAACGTGGCACCAAATTTCATGCTGGTGATAATGTTGGCATGGGTAAAGACCACACTTTGTTTGCGTTGAAAGATGGTGTTGTTAAATTTGTCAAAAAAGGCAAAAAATACCGTCAATACGTAACAATTGAAACGCAAAACTAAAAATAAAGTTCCGCAAATTCAGAAAAAAGCTCACTTTTAAGTGGGCTTTTTTTATGGCTATCCAGTATATTCTAAATCATGAAATTTGTAGATGAAGTTAAAATAACAGTTAAAGCTGGTAATGGTGGCAGTGGTTCAGCCAGTTTTCGCCGTGAAAAATTTGTGGCCTTTGGTGGTCCAGATGGTGGTGATGGCGGACATGGTGGCGATGTGATTTTGCAAGGTGATCAGGGCTTAAATACTTTGGTTGATTTTCGCCATAAGAGACGATTTGATGCACAAAACGGTGAGTCAGGACGCGGTCGTCAAATGTATGGCAAAGGTGGTGATGACCTGATCATCAAAGTGCCAACAGGAACCGAAATTTACGACTTGGAAACAGATCAGAAACTGGGAGACATCACCCAACATGATCAACAATTGGTGGTGGCAGCTGGTGGCAAAGGCGGACTGGGTAACATGCATTTCAAAAGTTCAGTCAATCGAGCCCCGAAACAATTTACTTCTGGCGAGCCAGGTCAACAAAGAGAGTTAAAACTGGAACTTAAAGTTTTGGCTGATGTGGGTTTGTTAGGCTTTCCCAATGCTGGAAAATCAACCTTTGTGAATGCCATTTCTAAGGCCAAGCCTAAAATTGCCGATTATCCCTTTACCACTTTGTATCCTGCTTTGGGAGTGGTACCCATCGATGCAGAGACCAGTTTTGTGGTGGCTGATATTCCTGGCATCATTGAAGGCGCGGCTGAAGGTGCGGGACTTGGGATACAATTTCTCAAGCATTTGCAGCGAACTGGCTTGTTGTTGCACATGATTGAATTACCTGCTTATGAAGGGATGTCGGATCCTGTAGAACAGTATCATCAACTCAGTGATGAATTGGTCAAGTTTTCTGAAGAATTGCAGGAAAAACAGCGGTGGTTGGTATTCACCAAAGCTGATGTGACCACACAGGAAGAAGCCCAGCAATTGGCTGCAAGTTACGCACAACAAATGGGTTGGACTGATGAGTTTTACCTGATATCTTCAATCACCAAAACTGGACTTGATGATTTGATTAAAGACATAGCGGCATACTTGTTTACTGATGCTGAAGAAGATTGGTCCTAATCTTGTGAATGGCTCTTGGTTTTAAATTGTTCCGCTTCGGCAAATAACCATTGCCTGATGATTTGAAGTTTTGAATCATTCTCAGTGTTCTCCGGATAAACCAGATAATAAGACATTTTGCCCTTGATGCGTTCTTCAAATGGCGCCACCAGCAATCCTCTGTTGATGTCATCCTGCACCAAAGGCGTTCTGCCGAGGGCAAAACCCTGATGATTTTCAACAGCTTCCAGCATGGTCACCATATGGCTGAAACGCGTGCCGCGTAATTTGGGCTTGGCTTGAATGCCAACTGCATCAAACCAGTCATGCCAATCTTCAGTGGTAAAATCTTCATGGCACAGGTTTGCAGACAATAACTTATTAGGCGTAAGTGAACCTTCGTAGGAATCATATAACTGTTTTGAACAAATAGGGAAAACCTCTTCTTCTAACAGCAATTCTGCTTTCAAGCCGGGATAACTTGGATCTGAGGAATAACGAATGGCAATGTCACAATCATCTTTTTTAAAGTCGGTTAACCATTCAAAAGCTGAAATGCGAACATCAAGTTCTTTGTGCTGTTGTTGAAAACGCCAGATTCTTTTTGATAACCACTTGGTAGCAAATGATGGCAAAACAGAAATATTCAGGGTGCCTGATGCATCACGGTTTTTGAGTTGTCGAGTGGCCTTTTCTATACTCTCCAGTGCATTGCGAATAGAAATCAAATACAAACGACCTTCAAAAGTTAATTTTAAAGACCGGTTATACCTTTGAAACAATTGCACCCCTGTCAGTTCTTCCAAATTCTTTATTTGATGGCTGATGGCTGCTTGAGTCACATGCAGCTCTTCAGCCGCTTTGGTGAAGCTCATCAGCCTGGCAGATGCTTCAAAAGCCTTGATGGCTCTTAATGGAGGTATGTTTTTGTATTTTGTCGACATGATGAGTTTTTTGGCATTAGTATAATTTATCCGAAGCACAAAAACAATTAGCTTGTAAGTTCCTAAAAAGTAGCTAAAATGCCACCCATAGATTGATTCAAACGGTTGTTAGACAGTTTTTAGAATTAATCAAAATTATTTGAACTTTTTGATATTGACCATATCAAAGGGTATATAAGATGTTCATTTTCACGTTTTGTTCATCTAAGACAGGTATAATGCAATTTAGTTAGTTAAATTTTCATTGTTCCCCTGAAATCGAAAGATTTCTCGCATATGTTCAACATATGCAAAAAAATAGCTGAGGTTTTCCTCCCTCTTCCTCAGCGTAATACTTAAGGCGTCACACACATGACGCCTTTTTTTTATCCCTCACTTTTTTCAATAGCGTGTTTAATTTTCGTGATCTTTCAAGCTTTGGAGCGAAGCGACACGCAGATCTGGTTAGCCAGAAGGACAAATAAACAGCCAGGTCGTTAAAAAAGCATTAAAATACAACACTTGAGCATAAATTAAACATTGTTTTGCAAATAATTCGAACAGATTGCTTGGGTTTTGGTTACCATATACACGTGTGTTACATGGAAGGCGTATTCCTATGAAGTTAAACCTGGCAAAAATATTGGTCGTGTTTCTGACTGTGTTTGTTGCTGTTACTTACGACCATTTCTTCCTGGAAGAAATAACGAACCACAGACTCTTTAATATCCTCTCCGAATTTTCTATGGCCCTGCTGGCCTTGTTTTTGTTTTTTGCCATTGATCAATTAAACAACAGAAAATTTTATCAATTCTTGAATTTTGGCTTTTACCTGGCTTTTTTCTCCATGTTGATGGATGGTCTCGATGAATTACATATCCACAATGAGTTGTATACTGCTTGGAGTGAAAAATTGACCTTGTTGGTGGCATTTGTTTTAATCATACTGGGTATTCGTCAATGGATAACCGAATTTACAGAGCTCAATAAAAGCTTGGAAAAACAAGTGATTACAGATGACTTAACTAAACTCTATAACCGCAGGGGATTTTTGCAGAATGTCAGGGAAATGGAATGTAGGGGCAAGGAAAGCGGAAAGACCATTTCATTTATTATTGCAGATCTCGATGATTTCAAAGCTTATAACGACACCATGGGGCATCTTGAAGGTGATGAATTATTGCGAAAGCTTGGTCAGTATTTAAAATCCCTGATCGATAAAAATCAAATTGTTGGTCGCTGGGGTGGTGAAGAATTTGCATTTTGTGTTTTGAATGCAAATCTCTCAGAAGTGGTTAAGTTTGCAGAAAAAGTCAGAAGAGGTGTTGCAGAATTTCTCACATCTGATCAATTTGGCGGTATTAACATCACATTCAGTCTTGGTGTGGCCCAAGTTATGGAGGATGAAACAATCATGGAAGCCATCAGAAGAGCTGATCAGTCTCTGTACGTTGCTAAAAACCAGGGAAAAAATCAGGTTGTCACATTAAATCATTGATTTTCTTTATCTTCAATTTTTTAACAGTTAGAATGATTCCTTTCATTTTTGGATGGTTATTTTGAGTAATTTTATCGAGGTCATTGAAGATGTGTTGGCGCCAGAATTTTGTCAACATTGTATCGACAAATTTGAAAACAGCGGCGCCAAGCGTCCTGGAGTGACGGGTCATGGTGTAGACCTGATCAAAAAAAACAGCACTGACATCACCATCACTCATGAGCAGGAATGGCAAGAAGAAATTCCTGTTTTGCAACAGGCAGTGCTCAATGGCATGGTCAAATATGTCAGAAAATACCCCTTTTTACTGGCTGGTGCCATTGCAGTTCAGGTCCAAACACCCAATGGGGTTGAACAAATCTCCTATGTCGATATACCCAATTTGAGTGACCAAAGTGTGGCGCAACTGATAATGGCAGTATATCGTTTGGGAACCATCAATATCCAAAAATACAACAAAAATGAAGGTGGGTATTTTTATTACCATTCAGAAATCTACCCTCATCCGAAGGATCCATCGAATGATGCTTTACATCGTACCCTGTTGTGGATGTTTTATTTGAATGATGTGGAAGAGGGCGGTGAAACCGAGTTTTATTTTCAGAATTTCAAAAGCAAACCAAAAAAGGGCAGCCTGGTGATAGCGCCAGCTGGTTTCACACATACACACCGTGGTAATATGCCGGTTTCAAATGATAAGTACATTTTTACTTCGTGGGTATTATTCAATCGCGCAGAGCAATTGTATGGTAATCATGAGCAAGCGAATCAACAAGCTGGCGAAAAAGCTTAAAAATCGTTTGCAGTTTGCATTCAGATGGGTATAATTTCCAATCTTTTTAAACCAGCGGTAAATTATGAAAGTTTTATCATCTTTGAAATCAGCCAAGACTCGCGCAAGAGACTGCAAAGTGGTTCGCCGCCGTGGTAAAGTATTTGTGATTTGTAAATCAAATCCTAAATTGAAAGCACGCCAAAGATAAACCGCTTAGGACTGAATACTTAAAATGCCCTCCCAGTGAGGGTATTTTTTTGCCTGTGATTCTAGGTCCAATTCAAACGGCTTCGACAGGCTCAGCCACCTTAACTTTGAATTAAGCAAAGCTGGCTGAGCCTGTCGAAGCCAATAGTCATAAGAATCAAAACACTTTTCGAATACCTCACTCATGAGTTAGCTTTTCCTTTTTTTTAAATTATTTGTAAACGATGGTTTTGAATTAAGTGTCGTTATTTTTCATGATTTTTCGTATTTATGGTTAACAGAGACCTTTGAGGAAAATCATGAAATATTTAGTCATTTTATTTTTATTAATCACTTTCAATATCTCTTTCAATATAACTAATATATTTTTATTTTCATTATATTTTTTCAACAACAAAGTTCGACGAACTCGAAATTTAAACGATGATGAACTTGAATTATAAATTAAATTACAAAAAAATCTTTTTTTTTTAGAATTTTTTCTCATAAATAAAATCGCTATTAAAATGAATATCCCGATAGCCTTTATTGAACCCCCAATGTTTTTCAAATATCTGTTGGCTTTCGGTCTCAAGGGATGATGCGAGTACCAATCCTGTCATCGCATCTATATTCTTT
>JAUHXW010000194.1 GCA_030426705.1 Gammaproteobacteria bacterium | reverse complement strand
TAAAACCAGGACAGGTGCTTTCTTTGCAATTGCATCATAAACGCAGTGAGCATTGGACGGTTGTGACAGGCATTGCCAAAGTGCGCGTTGGTGATGATGAATTTATGTTGGAAGAGAACAAGTCGGTTTATATTCCAGTTGAAACATTACATCGTTTAGAAAACCCAACTGATGAAGACATCGCTTTGATTGAAGTGCAGTGTGGCAGTTATTTTGGGGAAGATGACATCGAACGATTCGAGGATATTTACGGCCGGGTGGATGAACAACAAAAAGCTTGATGAAGTGCTGCATAAAGCACTAGAAGTCGCCCAATCAGCGGCAGAAAAATCGGTAAGTATCATAGAGAAATACTATCAAGCCAAGGACCTTGATACTGAAGTGAAAGGTGATGAAACACCAGTCACCATTGCCGATAAACAGGTAGAACAGCTGATTCGAGCTGAAATCACTGCACACTTTCCCGATCATGGTATCTATGGTGAGGAATTTGGCCGTTCTGATAACGAAGACAGCGATTATTTGTGGCTGATTGATCCCATTGATGGTACCAAAAGTTTTGTCAGGCAGTATCCGTTCTTTTCCACCCAAATTGCCTTGATGTATCAGGATGAACTGGTTATGGGTGTTTCCAATGCGCCTATATTTGGGGAAATGGCTTGGGCTTTAAAGGGTCTGGGTGCTTACTTGAACGGAAAATTAATAACAGTTGATAAGGACTTTGCCCAGCACAGTTCTTGTGTTTCGACAGGGAATATACAATCATTAGTTAACAATAATTGGCAAAGACTCGGACAATTGTTGAAAAAATTCAGTAAAATAAGGGGATACGGGGATTTCTATCATTACCACCTTTTGGCATCAGGAAAAATCGATTTGGTCGTTGAATCTGATGTCAACATATTGGACATTGCTGCATTGACGGTAATCGTCAGAGAAGCAGGTGGTGTGGTAACAGATATTCAAGGGAAGCCAGTATGTTTGGATACTACCAGCATATTGGCAGGTACAGACACAACTCATGCGTTAGGATTGAAAACATTAAATGAATGAATTATTGAGTCAAATTGAAGCGCTAGCAGTGAAAGCTGGTGATGCCATTTTGGAAGTTTATGAATCAGGGGATTTTGGAGTTGATCACAAGAGTGATGATTCACCACTAACCAAAGCAGATTTGGCCTCGCATAAAGTCATTGTTCACGGATTAGAAAACTTAACATCAGATATTCCTGTGCTTTCTGAAGAATCAGCCAAGATTCCATTCGAAGAACGCAAAACCTGGAACAAATATTGGTTGGTTGATCCTTTGGATGGCACCAAAGAGTTCATCAAACGCAATGGTGAATTTACTGTCAATATCGCACTGATTGAAAATGGCAAGTCTATTTTGTCATGTGTGTATGTGCCTGTTGCCAAAGTCAGTTACACTGCTGCAGTAGGCGTTGGTGTTTTCAAAAGAGAAAATGGCAAGAAAAGTTCCATCAGTGTGATGAAAAACAGTCGCTTCAAACCGACCATTGTGGGCAGTCGCTCCCATATGAGTGATGAAGTCAAAACCTATCTTGAGCGTCTTGGACAACATGAACTGGTCAGTATGGGCAGTTCGCTTAAATTTTGTCTGGTCGCAGAGGGGAAGGCGGATTTGTATCCAAGACTTGGTTTGACTTCAGAATGGGATACGGCAGCTGCACAATGTATCGTTGAGCAAGCAGGAGGCCATGTCGTCACCCTGGATGGTGAACCTTTGAAATACAACAGCAAAGATTCACTGTTAAATCCTCATTTTATGGTCTACGGTGATGTCAGTCGTAAGTGGACAGAAATATAAGTATGTCATTGAAAAGTGTCGTTGAAAGGAGCTGAATAGCTCCTTTTTTATGGGTTGATTCTTAAGAAAGTTCTTTAAAGTTTTTAATGTCGCGACGTTGTTTCTTTGTTGGCCTTTTGTCAGGTTTAGGTGCTGAATGAAACTCCATTTTCTTTAACAGGGTAGTTGCTTCCCTTTGTTTGATGCTTTCTGGGGTTTCTTCATAAAGCGTTCGTGCAATGGTGGCTGACCCTCTTTTGTCAGCCAGTTGTAAAACTTTAACCACCCAGGTCAAATCATTTTTTTTGATTGAAATTTGATTGCCTATATCAACATTCCTGGAAGGTTTACACTTTTGTCCATCGATTTTAACCTTGCCTTGTTCTACCATTTTTTTAGCCAGGCTTCTGGTTTTAAAAAACCGGGCTGCCCAAAGCCATTTGTCTATTCTCACCATGGATATATTATCTCATAAAAAAAGGGCGCCAATTAGACGCCCTAAAAATTCAAATAAATTTTATATGATATTTATGGTGCCAGTGCTTGCACACATTGGAAACCATTGAACCAAATGACGTCTGGGTCACCAACAGGTGGAGGCGTATCACAAACGGCAGTACAATTCACTGCAACATCTGTGACATCTGCACCTGAAATACTTCCAGAATCATTGCTTACTTCACAAACTTGGTCCGGTCCGGTTGGCTGTGTCAGTACTGTAACTGCATAAGCATCACCATCTGGAACCTCGGTAGAGAAAGTAAATGAACCATTGGCATTCAACAGCAAATCATCACCATTGTTATTTTGTAAAGTGACACTGGTACCATTGAGTAAACCACTCAAAGTACCACCAACACTATAAGTATCAGTCACACAAGTCACAACCACATCAGTAACATCTGCACCAGACACGTTGCCAGAACCTTGTGAAACAGTACAAGTTTGGTTAGGAGTGGTAGGTTGGACTGAAACACTGACGTTGTAGGCGGAACCATCAAACAGTTCAGTAGCAAAGGTAAATGAACCATCTGCTGAAACAACTAAATCGTCTCCTGAATTGTTTTGTAAAGTAACTTCATTACCTGAGGCCAGTCCTGAAACAGAACCGCCAATTGAGTAGGTATCGCCAGTTAATAGTGAAGGTATCAGACAGATTTCATTCATTGTGCCTGTATCTGCTGAGGCATTGTCACTGACATTGATGGTCCAGTCACCAACAAGGCTGACACCGTTGAATCCAGCCAAGGCCTGTTCAGGTGCAACTACACCGCCAATGGCTGGTGGGGTGCCAGAACATTCGTCTTCAACAGGTGTGCCGCTGGCATCATCAAATATGGCATCTACATCATCATTACCACAACCGAATCCTGAACCTGCTTGACCTGGTCTATCCATCAGAATAACAGAAGGGCCACCATTTTTGCTCAAAGTGAATATTAAATCACCAACCCAAGTGTGTGATACATCCATATCAACAGTCAATGTATCGATAAATCCTGTATCACCAACACTGAAGTTAAAGTCATCTCCAGCTGGGTTGTTATCAGTAATCGCACTGTTGAAGGCAAAACACAGTTCAGTTGAAGTTGTGAATGAGAAGACGGTTGAGGTACTTCCGGTTCCACAAATATTTTCAGTGGTGACTCTCCAGTAATACTGGGTGTTGGACATTAAGCCGACTGTCGCTGTGTAAGAGTTGGTGCCAACTATCGCTGTTTCAACAGTGTTGCTGAAAGTAGGGTCATCCGAAATTTCAATAAAGTAAGACGAAGCACCTGCGACAGCATCCCAGCTATAGGAAACAGCTGATCCAGAAACACCAGTGGCTGCATCAGCAGGCATGGTCAATGTGGTACCGCCAGGAACGGCATCCACCACGGCAATATTGATGTCCAGTGTGCGGTCATCAGCAGGAGCTGATTGGCCTAAAATGGTGGCTGTGTAGCTGCCACTTGAAACTGTGTCTGCAATGGTGAAATCAACATCAAAAGAATTCCCAACAGCTACAGGGTTTGCACTGAATATACCTGAAATGCCGGCTGCAAGAGCAGGGTCGAAACTTAAATTGACATTTCCAGTATAACCAGAAATAGCACCCACATTTACAGTGGAAGAATCCATGGCTGCCCCAGATGCATTACAAACTTCCAGGTTATTATCAGCTGTTGACAAGGTAAAGCCAGGGTCGCCACAGGCATCAAATTTCATGGTGCTGACTCGGGTTGACCAATTGGATCCAGTTTGGTATTCACCAGTGAAAACGAACGTACAACCATCCAGTGGGTCTACAGACATGGAAGCATAGTCTCCCCAACGGCCACTGGTGTTGGCACCAGAGCCTATAACCAAGTCGGTTTCAGCTTGTGACATGACTCCTAATGGATCTCCAGACATGCGGCCTGTGTATTTCAAGCTGGCTGAAGTGGCTGTACCTGCATCGGTGTCTGTGAAGCTGTGTGCCATCGCAATATTGCCTGAAGAATCCATCGAGATACCAGCAACCAATCTATTTTCTGTGGCATCTGTGGCATCAGCATAAGTACCTTCCTGATGTAAAGTCCAGGATCCACCCAAGCCTCCAGTACGTCTTAATTCAAACCAGCGTAAAGCCGCTTGAACTGGAGTACAACCATTCGTTACGTTGGTGGGCAAAACCCCTACCAATGCTTCATGTGTGCCAAAGTTGATGTATTGCAAGCGGTTCAGAATAACTTCACGAATGGCGTCTAATCGACTGCCACTACCTGGTTGAGGTACAGTGTCAAATTGCGAATAATTAAGAAAACATGAGTTAAAGTCAGAAAAATCAACACTGACTGTATTGATTGCAGAATTGCCTGGTGTATCCCAGTCTACTGTGAACTCGATGATTTCTAGTATGTCCTCATTGGCTCTGTCTGCGTAATTACTGTGCGCTTCTTCATCGACATGACGCATGATGATACCAGGTGCGCCAGCAGGTGGCGCAGTGGTTCCAGGCCACATATCCCAATCAGCTGGAGCTGCAGCCTGGAATCCATAACCGTCTAAAGCAACCAGGCTGAATTTTTGCATGGGTCTGGCAGGATTACCCAATAACATATTTTCACGGTCAAAGGCATAGATGGGTCTTGAGCTGTTGTTAGCACCGCCATAGTATGCATCTGGCCATATGCCAAAATGCGGGTAATCAGGGAATGCAGTGTCATTGAAACCGTAATGGTACCAGCCACCGCCAACGGGATCATCTGTTTGTGAAATATAGAAACACATGAAGTTACCACTGGAGCTGAATTCTTGCATGAACCAGCGCTCTGCAGCCTCATCATACAGAATGATTGGGTCGCCTAAGCCACTGGCACATGAACCTGTACCCAGACTTTCCATGGATATTGGACCAGCTACGTTGGCACCCGTGGTTTTATCTAAAATTTCAAACAAAGCACCACCGCCGCCGTTAATGGCCTGGATGATATAGTTTTTACCGATGTCTGATACAGGATCAGGCGGGTTAACGCCAGAAAAGCCTTGACCATCCTGATTGATTATCGGTGTATTGAATGCTCGATTCGAAGAAGTGGGGTAATTGGTTTGTCGGTTTACCAAAGGGTCAGCGCCAATATCAACTGAGTTCGGAGACATTTCATCGTTAGGTGTGTAACTTCTTCTTGGAACTTCTTTGATTGGATCTCCCGGTTGCCAAGATCGTGCTACAGGCATATGACGTAGATCCACGTTGACTACATGTGGCGTCACAGGACCACCAACCTGAGTCACGAACATACTCGGTGTGTTTGAATCGCTCGGCTTTTTGTAATCACCGGCATGCGATACTGTCGCCACCAATGAAGTTGCCAAAAGCGATGTTGTTAAGATGATAGTTCTTTTCATCAGCATTTCCTCTCACTTTTTAGTTATGCAGCAAAATAACTGCAGGTTTTATTTATTTAGTGTCTGTGAGTATTAACAGGCCCTAATCAATTTATTTATTGTGGATATACCCGAAGTGCAATTTGTCCTTTTTTACTGAAAGCCTCTATTTGAGGTCCGCCTTTATTCGCTTTTACTTCGGCTTTCTTATTGGGTTCTTTACTCAAATCCCTATTCATTGAAGTAGAAAACTCAGAGATTATATCGCCAGAAGTAGACATGG
>JAUHXW010000193.1 GCA_030426705.1 Gammaproteobacteria bacterium | reverse complement strand
TTTGACATTTTGGAATTGTGCGATGGATCGCGCTGCTGCCTGGATATCCACACCCGCTTGTTTGGCAGCCAATATGGCCGCCAATGCATTGAGCTGGTTGTGTTTACCGGTGATGGACCAATTAATCTTGGCCAATTGACCTGAATCATTATGGATGGAAAATTGTCCGGGGTTACTGTCATCAGTTTCTACCCAGTAATCAGCACGTGAATCACTGCCAAAAGAAACCACTGGTGTCCAGCACCCTTGTTTTAATACCGCTGCCAAGTTTTCATCATCCGCATTGACAATGATTTGACCATTTTCCGGAATGGTGCGAACCAAATGGTGGAACTGGGTTTTTATGGCATCCAAATCCTTAAAAATATCGGCATGATCAAATTCAAGGTTATTCAAAATCACCACATCACTGTGGTAATGCACAAACTTAGAACGTTTATCAAAAAAAGCAGAATCATACTCATCAGCTTCGATGACAAACGCATCACTGTCAGTGACCCGAGCTGACTGCGGAAAATGCTGACACACACCGCCAATCAAGAACCCAGGATTGATTCCATTGTCTTCCAATATCCAGGCCAGCATCGATGAAGTGGTGGTTTTACCATGTGTACCGGCCACCGCAAAAACCTGTTTATGGCGCAACACCTGGTCACCGAGCCACTGTGGACCAGAACTGTACTTCAAGCTGCTTTGTAACAGAAATTCAGTGGCCGCCATACCACGGGTCATGACATTACCCACAATAGCTTCATCAAGCGCATGGTCACTCAGAGGTGCAGCGTCATAACCTTGATGGATTTTGATGTCCAACTGATCTAATTGGTCACTCATCGGCGGGTATACATGCTGATCTGAACCTGATACCTGATGGCCGAGTTGTCGTGCAATGGCAGCGATACCACCCATAAAGGTGCCACATATGCCCAAAATATGTATCTTCATAATATGTAGTCGAACCTGAAAAATGCTTAAGCATTTGTTTCATAAGATAAACACACTTCATTTTACTGAATATTTCGACCATTAAGCGTGTTCTATCCAGCATTTTCTGGTCGACTGTGTGGCATATAGAAGTGCCACCTTGAGTCTCTGGGCTCAAGTAATGTAAAAAGACATCAGCAAAATCATGCTTTTGCGATGAAGTGATTTTTTTACCGAACCTTAAATAAGGCCAGGATGGACTTTTTCTGGGCCAGCAAATTTATCACTCCGCTTCTGGGCATTATAGAGAAGTCAAAGGTCAAATGAAACGGAGTGATAGTGGGCAAGCCTGTTATAACTTTTTTTATGTAAAAACAAACACGGTCAGAACATCATCAGGGTGACTTTGGATGCTGTGACTATGTTACTGTCAGCGGCCATATCTCTGACTCGACAAACCACCACTTCACTACCAGCCCCAACTAAACTCTGATTACAGTTGGCCAAAATAGGTACTGCCCCTTGGTTGTATTCGGCATTGGTCACAAAAAACAGCCCCTGGTATGAAAAAGGGATGTTAATCACACAAACACCAAAATTGTTGCCATTGCTCACGGTGATTGGGCTGTCATTGATGTTGTTGAAATAGTCATGAACAAGGCTTCCCGCATTGCCGCATGAAAATGAAACACCGGCTTTGGCAAAGCCATAAGCATTGGACGCATTGCTGTGCTTGGCATCGCCCGAGATTTCCAAGTCATCTGTGATGGTGGTTTTTTGATTCAACTCAGTTTCACCTTGCACGTACAATCCACTGTTTGGTGGCGGAATGACATTGGCATTGGCGGCGCCCACATTCACGCCAAGGTTATCAGACACTTGCAAAGCAAATTGACCATTGACACTGACCACCATCGGATCAACGCCATTGGGTGACAAAATCGAAGTTCTGTCCAGATAGGTGACACCATTGACTGTCAAATCATCATTCACAGTTGTCTCACCTGTCACATAAAGACCATTGTCTGCGGCTGTAGGACCACCACCGATGTTAGTGCCGCCGTTGCTGTGTACCTGGAATTTGGTACTGCCATTAATCCTGGCACGCAATGGACTGTCGCCTGCCGAAGTTTCAATGAATAAACTGGTGTCGGTGGATACCTGATTGTTGTTTGAGCCACCGATCAGTACATTGCCATTGTTATAGGCGATACCATTTGTTCGGTCACTCCACTGTGATGCAGAATCATTTGCCGGCGCCCACTCGCTGCCATTAAACTTCAAAACCTGACCAGCAATGGCTTCTGCATCGTCCAAAAATTCAGACTGAACCGCATAGGGTGTGGCATTGATTCTTTGTACCGGCTCGAGCAAGGTGTAAGTGTCAGTAGAATCGCCCGGCCGGACTAACACACGGATAAAATAATCATCACCGGTAAAAACGCCTGCGCCAAAATCCAACTCTACCGAAAACAACCCTTTGTCTACCTCAACATTTTCAAAAACCTGATCGGCCAAAGGAAAGTTATCTGATTCATTTTCCAGTAATTCAAACCAAATATCATATTCACCTGTTGCCGGAGAACCATTGTCGGTTAAGCTGCCTTGATAAGTGAATTGACTGCCAACCGGTCCAGCCAGTAAAGACAAACTGTACATCACGCTCACCCAAATAAATAAACTTTTACCTATTTTGCTCATGTTATTCCTCATTCAAACTCATCTTCAAAAATCAAGTCATTGTTCACCTGCCAAAAACCGGCTTGAACAGCAAATTGTCCACCAGCGGATTTCTCTGTGATGATTTGACCCACACTGCTTGAGACTTTAAATTGTCCGCCAGAAGCCTGGCCACCTGAAACCATGACCTGCTTTTCTAACTGCAATGTCTGCCCATGAAGCTCCATTGCTGTCAAAAAAAGTAAACCAAGCATCCTATTTCTTTTCATGATACTTAACCCGATATGTTGCTAAAACAGTAGGCAAATTACCACAAGGGCACCTTATTTGGTTCTGAAAAATGCTGACAAATTCTGATGAGGTCTGAAAATCGCTGCCTTGTAGCCCGGGCCTGAGACCATGTGATTATTTTTTGATTGAAAGTTTACTTCCACAGCTCATGGGTAAACCGGTAGAATGTTTTGAATTTTCAACCCATCATCATAACCATGAAACAGCTCATCGTATTTATTATCACTGCATGCTTATTTCTAAGCCAATTCAGCCAGGCTGAAACCAGTCAGCAATCTGACAAAATCGACACTCAGCCATTTATCCTTGGCGACACCCTAACCTGGGACTCAAAAATCTTGCAACAACCACGAACCATCAATGTATATCTCCCACAAAGTTATCGATCTTCAGATAAAAAATATCCAGTCATTTACTTGTTGGATGGTTCTGCAGATGAAGATTTCATTCATATTGCGGGTCTGGTTCAATTTGGCTCGTTTTCCTGGATAAATATGATTCCTGAATCAATTGTGGTTGGTATAGCGAATGTTGATCGCAAGCATGATTTCACCTTCCCAACAAGTAATGAAAAAGACTTGAAGGACTTTCCAACAACTGGAGGCTCTGCTCAATTCATCCAATTCCTGGAACAGGAATTACAACCATTGGTTGCCAAAACATACCGCATCACAGAAGAAAAGACTGTTATTGGTCAGTCTTTGGGTGGCTTATTGGCCACAGAGATTTTGTTCAAATACCCTCACTTATTTAATCACTATTTAATCGTCAGCCCAAGCATGTGGTGGGATGACGAATCTTTGTTGCAAGAAACGCCTAAAAGGCTTGTAAACAATCAATCGGTTTTTATTGCCGTGGGTAAAGAAGGTGAAGTTATGGAGCAAGGCGCTAAAAAATTGGCTGACAAATTAAAGCAAATACAGCCAGCGGTTAATCGACTCAAGTTTCAATATTTTGAGCAACTTGATCATGGCGATACCTTACATTTGGCTGCCTACGAAGGATTGGCCTTTTTATACGCACAAGCAACAGACTGAAGTACTTCGACCATTTATTATAAGAGATCTTTGCTTGATTCGTGACCAAAGAATTGAAGGTAGAATGCAAAATCCTTACATTTCTTTTATAATGTCCGGCTTGTCATTTTCCCTGAACCCATCACTTTGAATACGGTCATTCACATCATCAGATTTTTATTGCGGATTTCCGCTTTTATTCTGGCATTGGTTTTTGTGTTGCCATTTGTGATTTTGGGAATTCTATTGGCCAAGTTATTTAAAAACCACAGGACCAATGAGTTCTTTTTGGTCTATTGGTCAAGGTTGCTTTGTTTTATTTGTGGCCTCAAAGTTTATGTGCATGGACAAAAACCCAAGTCACCGGTATTTCTGGTAGCGAACCACGTTTCCTGGCTGGATATACCCATCATCCATTCATTGATGTTGGCCGGTTTTGTGGCCAAAAGCGAGATTAAATACTGGCCTGTCGTTGGTTTGATTACCATGGCCGGTGATACCTTGTTTTTAAAAAGAGGCAATGCAAAATCACGCAAAGGGGTGTTGAACCAAATCAAAAAAAGATTACAAAACGGACGCTCGGTTGCTGTATTTCCAGAAGGAACCGTAACGGATGGCAGCCACCTCAGGACTTTTCATCGTCAATTGGTTCATGCAGCGGTAGAAACACGCACACCGGTGTTACCAGTGGCGATTAAATTTCTCAACAAAGATGGCAGCCGCAATGATCAGGTTGGATTTTTGAATAACGAATTGTTCCTCACCCATGTCTGGCGCATCTTGACTCTACCCAATTCAACAGTAGAAATTCATTGTGGCGATTTGGTGACGGATTACGATGCAGGAGCCAGGGCAGTGACACTGCAGGCTCGGTCTTTTGTTGAACAGGAGTTGCTGAAAAATGATTATATGTCAGCCAACCATCAAGCCTAAAAACAAACACCTGCAATCGATTTTAGCCAGCTCCAAAATTCGCTTGCTGCGCTTGCGTAAAAGTAATCCAGTGATTGAGCAAGAAATCAAACAAAAAATAAATACCCCATTGGCAACATTGCTTGGGTTTTATACGAAAAACACACAGGATTCTGACACCATAGCTATACTTCTGCATGGTTGGGAAGGCAGCTCAAACTCAACTTATATTCAACTTTTGGCCGACAGCTTGTATCAACAAGGCCTGGATATTTATCGTTTGAATTTGCGTGATCATGGCGATTCACACCACATGAATGAGGAATTGTTCCATTCATGTCGAATTGATGAAGTGGTTATGGCTGTGCAACACATTCAAGCACAATTCCCGGAAAAACAGTTTGTGATGTGTGGTTTTTCTCTGGGAGGAAACTTCGCTTTGCGGGTCGCAGCCAAAGCCGAACAAGCGGGCCTGGCTTTCAAGCAGGTGTTTGCCGTATCACCACCGATCATTCCCAAACACAGCATGCAAGCCATTCATGCATCCAAACTCTACAACAAATATTTCCTGCGCAAATGGAAGCGATCCTTGCACATCAAACACCAGTTGTTTCCACATATTTTCAGTGATCACAGTTGGCAACAAGAAGATAACCTTGAGCGCTTAACGCAAAAATTAATTGTCGCTCACACTGAATACAGCAGCACCGATGATTATTTCAATGGCTATGCCATCACCCCGGATGTCATTCGAAGCATTGATTGTCCTACCGATATCATCACCTCATGGGATGATCCCGTGATTCCTTTCAAGGATTTTAGTACAATTGACCGCCTGCCACAGGTCAGGATATTAACCACCGCCCACGGTGGACACTGTGGCTTCATCCAGGGTTGGCGCATGCGCTCCTGGATTGAAGATCACGTTATTAGCGAGATAAAAAAATGAGTCAACTTGAAAACATAAAAGAACTACACAATAAAGGCCAGTTTGAAGAAGCTGTTAAAGGCTATCAAGACCTTTTACAACAAGATCAAAATAACGATGAAGCACATTTTGGCATGGCTCATGCCAACAGTCGATTGAATAAACTGGGTGTGGCTTTAGACCACGCCAAAAAAGCGGTAAACCTTGCCCCAAATT
>JAUHXW010000192.1 GCA_030426705.1 Gammaproteobacteria bacterium | reverse complement strand
GTGAAAACGGCAGTTTGCTGTTTTCAGTCACGGTTGACGACCCATTGCCAGCAGGTGTGGATCAAATAGACAATACGGTTTCTATTGCAGATGATGGTAATAATGGGCCTGATTTGAATCCAGGTGATAATACTGACAGTGAGAACACACCAGTTGATGCAACACCTAACTTAAGGGTTGAGAAAGTTCATCAAAATTCATCTGTAGTTGCTGGTGATACGTTGGTGTACGACATCAGTTATGAAAACATCGGTACACAAGATGCCACTGGTGTTGTGTTGACAGAAACAGTACCTGTCAACACTGAGTTTAATGCAGCATCATCAACTGCTGGTTGGAACTGTTCGCCCGATATCAGTAGTGGCAGCACTTGTACCTTAAATATTGGTGATGTTAATGTCGGTGATCCAGTACAAACTGTACAATTTGCCGTAATGGTTGATGCCAGTGTGGTTTCAGGTGTAGATACCATCAATAACACCGTGAGTATTGGTGATGATGGTAACAATGGTCCTGATCCAGACACAGGTGACAACACTTCAACAGAAAACACGCCGGTTCAAGCTGCGCCAGATTTGGCCGTGAATAAAACCGATAATGGCGTCAGTTCTGGGCCAGGTCAAACAGTGGTCTATCAGATTAATTATGAAAACCTTGGAAACCAGGATGCCACAGGCGTTATGCTGAATGAAGTGGTGCCAGATCATACCAGTTTTAATCAAGCAAACAGCTCTGTAACCTGGAGTTGTATACCTGATAATACGGCAGGCAGTACCTGTACTTACTCAGTGGGGGTTTTGGCTGTTGGAGACAGTGGTATGGTTACTTTTGCCGTAGTGGTAGATGACCCATTAGCTACTGGCGTTAATCAGTTGAATAATACAGTTACGATCAGTGATGACGGTAACAATGGTCCTGACTCAGATTTATCTAATAACATCAGTATTGAAAATACCGGTTTGACCAGCGAACCACCAGTGGGTTTGAAAATTGGTGAGTTTGACAGTGCTGATTCTCATATCATACATTGGACCTTCTGGTGGTTTAATCCAAACAACCCATCAGATTTACCGGTCTTTATATTCGATGAGATTCCACAAGGCACCAGTTATGTGCCTGGAAGTGCTACCTGTACTGCCAGTGGAGTCAGTAGCTGTACTGTACCAACTTATAATGCCGGTTTAAATCGCATTGAGTTGACTGCAGTATTGGGCGAAGACATGGGTGCTCCCATTGATGCAACCCCTGATATGTTAAACAATGCGATTATAATTGAATTTGATATAAGGGTTAACCAAGGTGGCTCAGGTGTGATTTATAATCAGGCTGAAGCTAACTGGGATAATGACAATGATGGTGATGCCACTGATGATGCGACCGATGGTCAATCTCCAGTTGTGACTGATGACCCAGTTACAAACCCAATAGGTGATCCAACCGGCGTTCGCTATGCTTTTGCAGTTCCAACGGTTACTTTCTATGGGTTGTTGTTATTGATGTTGACCATGTTGGGTATTGGCTACCAACAGCAACGTCGACGTTGATCGTAAAGTAAAGAGAAAACCGGGTTGATCTTTTGATCAGCCCGGTTTTTTTTATTGGTGTTTACCTTTATCCCAACCTTTTGCACCAAAATATTTCATACCCGCTGCTTCGGCACCTGATTCCAACGAAGTACCCATTGAATCATTCCAGCGATTGAGGTAACCAAATAAAGCAATAACACCGAGGATTTCAACGATTTCTCCATCATCCCAGTATTTTTTCAGTTCACTTTCAACGTGCTCATTTACAGCATTGGGCACACTGGATGCTGCCAGAGCAAATTCAAACATCGCTTTTTCAGCATCTGTATATAAGTTACTGCTGCGAAACTCCCAAATGTTATCAAGTCGTTCTTTTGAGCCACCATACCTCTCAGCAGCCAATATGGTGTGCGCTTGGCAGTATCGACAACCGGTTTGTGCACTGGTTAAATAGCCCACCAGGCGTTTTTGTTCAGCAGTCACACGACCTTCATTGGCCATCACCGCCATATTTAAATTAACAAAGGCCTCTGCAATGGCTGGACGGCGTTGCATGGTTAAAACGCTGTTGGGACAAAATCCAAGCGTTTCATTGAAAAATTTCACCAACCTTTCTACTTCTGGATTGGCAAATTGGTCTAGCGGTTTAATCAGTGGCATAAATTTTAAGTTGATTTGAATGAGCGTTTAGGCTAATTGGCAACGAGTTAAATTTCAAGCCTTTACTGACGGTTAAATTATTTTATACAGTCTTGCTTTAATTTTCACACCCATGACACCATAATAGAAATAAGCCAATTAAAGATAACAACATGACATCATTCTACGATTTTAAAGCAACCACATTAACCGGTCAGGAAGCGGCCATGGATCAGTACCAAGGCCAAGTGGTTTTGGTGGTTAATACCGCCAGTAAATGTGGTTTAACGCCACAATACAAAGGTTTACAGGAATTGTATGAAACCTACAAAGATCAAGGTTTAGTGATTCTGGGGTTTCCATGTAACCAATTTGGTAAACAAGAACCAGGCAATGCAGACCAAATCAGTGAGTTTTGTGAAATCAATTACGGGGTGCAGTTCCCAATGTTTGGCAAAATAGATGTTAATGGTAAGGACACCCATCCGGTTTTTGAATACTTGAAAGATGAATTGCCCGGTACTTTGGGCAAAAAAATCAAATGGAATTTCACCAAGTTTTTAGTCGGAAAAGATGGTCAGCCGATTAAACGGTTTGCGCCAACTACCAAACCTGAAGACCTTAAAAAACACATCGAAAAAGCGCTGGCTGCTTGAATTTTACAAAGCACCACAGACAATGTGGTGCTGCTTTTTATCTACCCAATTTCAAAGGACGTGATGCCATAGGTGTGTCCAATGTTGATATCTGGCTCTTCACCCGTGTACATCCTGGCTGTCTCAAAAACCTTTTCGGCATTTCTGGCATCCAACAAAGGTAAAACCGCCTTGTTTCTGTCGGTAATATCGAGATAAATCAATGACATTTCTTCAACAGTTGAGGTTAAATCATTCAAAATGATTTCAGCATTTTGCGGCGTGTTCGCAAATAATGGGCCGATTTTATAACCTTCACCACAAGCTCTGACAACACCATAGGCAACCACCTTGTCATTTTCAACTATCAAACGGGCTTGGGCATTGTTTTGGTTTTGCCATGCTTGATTAAATTCACTCCGGCTTGAAGGAAAAAAGTCTTTCAGGAAGGATTGAATAGACTGAATTGAATAATTTTTTGCATCCTTGCTGTGAATTTGATGCGGCACATCATGTTGGTTGTGCCACTGATACCTCATGTTATTATGAGCCAGTTTAAAGCCGGACTTGCGGTAATTATGCTGTTGTTCAACCACACCATCCAAAGCCACTTTACAGCCGTTTAAATATTGCATGCCATGCTGCCAGATTTGCCAGCCATAGCCTTGGCCTCGGAACTCAGGCTTGACCATGTAAAAACCAACGAATCCAAAATTCTGGTATTTGACCGCTGAAATACAAGCCACCATTTCATTTTCAATATAGCCAACAAAAAATCCATTGGGGTCAGCCAATGGATAAACTGTGGCATCATTTTTTCCAGGATTCCAGCCTTCTTGAGCAGCCCATTCGGCCATGGTTTTTATTTCATCTCCGTTAGCTGTATTAATCTTCATTAGAAATCAGAATATATTATTTGATGAGTACACTTACTGTCCTTCATTTGAAATAATTTCAATCTCTCGATCTCCAAAATGAGGTCTTGCTGTGGCATAGGTTGCCATCAACCCCGGATAAGCGTTGGCATTGATATACCGCTGAAAAGCAAAACCAACAACAGGTAAACCATGGAATATGTGCTGGTCTAGATTATTTTGGCTCAATCCCCGGTTATTTTGTTCATAATAATAATTATCATCAAAAAATAAACTGATTTTGCCGTTAGTTGGGTCGTTATTAAAATAAAATCGTTCAACATCAAATGGTTTGACATTTTCTCTTTGTACTCCTGAGATAATACTTGCAGAAAAGTCATACTCTTCAGGGTTAATCAAATATGTATGGACTGAATGATTGATTGTTCCCAAGGGGGTAGGTGGGCATAAAATAAAACATTCAAATCTATATGCTAAACCTTCACGGTCGTGTGCTAACCAATTAAACCCTAAATCGATTGGAAATCGGAAGTATTCTGCATCTGTGATAAAAGGGATGGTTGTTTCGTTATTGCTTAAATGATAATGGGCCGTTGGGAAACTGATAACCCACTCAGTGACTGCGCCGTAAGCAGGGTCTGTTTCGAATTCATTTTCTAAAGTTGTTTTCATCAATAAAGCACTGATGGCTTCATAACCGGTTGGCCATTCAGTGAGAATGGCTTCCCCATTATGAATTAACAAGCTTTTATGATCGCCACTGTCCAAATTAGGTGTGGTAGATTCAGGAGGTTGGTTGTCCAGGCTATTGGGAGGGTAGAAGTCTTCAATATGTATATTAGGGACTTCAAAACTAAAACCGTTGCTCACATTAATAATTCTGGTATGGGCTTGTAAGCCACCAGATATTGGTAACATCGCATTAGTACCATCGGCTCGCCACAAGGAATTTGGTCCTTGTGCATCCCAGGCATCTTGTAATACCTGACAACGGTTCTGATTATTAATAGCAGGTAATTGACTGGTATCAACCACGCCCATCTCAATGATTTCTAACATACCTGTTTGCCATTCCCAGCTATCCTCAGGTGTTTGTGGTGGTGGACCAATCAGATTGTTTAGATTAAAAACACAAGACAAATCGGTGGTTATTATGTTTACAAAACCGTTGTTATCAACTAACCCTGCAGCCCACATATCTTTTGGGGCCAGGTATAAATTAAATGAATAAATGGCATCTCCTTTGCGTCCTTCTCGCAGATGAACTTTGATTGCCTTGAACTCTTCGGTGGTATTATTTACAGTCAATAATGTAGTTAAGCCATTAGCAACTGAGTAATAGGGTACGATCATCGCTTGTGCCTTGCCGTTGGAACTTATATGCACAGCAGCCTGAACAGGAATTAAAAAAGCAAGTAACATTAAACTAATTGTTTTATGCATTTTTCCGTCTCCTAAATTAAAAATTCATTTTTACATAAGTACAGTTAACCTTTGGTTAATAGCTCATGCCTATTGGTGAACCTGGTGGAATGGCTTGTTCTTTGGGTTGAACTTTAAAATCACTTGGGTTCTTCAAAAAATATTCAATCAAATCAGCTGCCGATTGGTTGAATGCTTTGTTGGATCTGGCTCTGTTTAATGGTTTTTGTTTTTTATCAAGAAAAACTTTAACTGTTGCTGCGGCCAGTGGTGATGTCTTCTCATCAACTGCCAGTGCAATGATTTGATTCAAAGTTACCCAGTTAATGCCTTGTTGAATGGCTTGTAAATAGGCATCATCATGGGATTGATTCCAGCTCTGTTGCCACAGTTTTTGCAAGAGGTCAGTTAAACTGGGATTATTTTGATTGCGGGCGTGATGTTCTATCAAACGATTGGCCCGTTCTGGGTTCAGCAGTAACTGTAAACTGTGTTTTGCTGCAGTTTCTGCAATTCCCAATGCATCAAAATTTAAGCCTGTTCGATGTTTAAAATGTTCTCTGTTTCTGTAACTGCCTTCGGCAGGAGGTAGCAGGTAAGGCAGCAGTTCCTTGGGTAAAGCCAGCGTTTTGGCATCTATAGTTTGTAATACAGCTTGCAAGGCTTTAAGTTGTTGTTCTGAGTCTACAATCTCAGCTTTGACATCATCTTCTCCTTTCAGCGCATAACGATAATTCACACCAGCTATTAATTTAACCGCTGCCTCGGTTTGGTAGCGATGAAACAAATAAACCGGAACCAAATGCTTTTCTAAACTGGCCAATGCTTCGCCATCTTTGATGGTATCAAGTCCAAACTTTTGCAGAGCCACTTCGCGAATTTTAAGCAC
>JAUHXW010000191.1 GCA_030426705.1 Gammaproteobacteria bacterium | reverse complement strand
CTAACCGGCTCGGCGGGTCGAGCTGCTCAGCAGCTCTACCACGTTTCTGGTGTCAGTATCAGTATCGATTAAAAAATAAAAGAAAGTGCGATGATGACGAAAAAAATAATGGCAATCCACTTGATAACAGTTATTTTATCCGGGATATTATGTGAAGGTTGTTGCATGATTAACTGTTTCATAATGGCGTCAGGATCCTTTGAATAAACTTCATCTGTGTTATTATCGGGCACAG
The DNA here is from genome assembly GCA_030426705.1 of Gammaproteobacteria bacterium. Taxonomy (GTDB): domain Bacteria; phylum Pseudomonadota; class Gammaproteobacteria; order Xanthomonadales; family Marinicellaceae; genus Marinicella. Next base: position 5,756 of record JAUHXW010000191.1, on the reverse strand, counting down.
AATCAGTTTTTGGTTGAGCCACCGCTGTTTGTTGAATAACACTTTGAGTGGGGCTGCTTTGCGTATCGACCGAAGTTTTAGCTGGTTGAATGTGTTCAGCCTGTTTCATGGCCTCAAGCACAGCGATGACTTTCTTTCTGGATTCCCACGGGATTTGCGTTAAACTTTCTCGTTGCCTGGTATCCAAAGTATAAACTTTACCATCTATGCCTATTTTCATCTTGGTGTGTTGTTCTGTCATCTCATTATTCAATTTGGCCACTTTGTGATTATAACCCACTGTGGTGGTGTACTGTCAGCCAACCAAATCACATCGACAAGCCCAACAATTCACGATAAACTGAAGTCATGCACTTTCAAAAAAATTTCATAATCCGCCAAACCAAGCCATTACTTTTCCTGCTGTTAATTGGCCTGATGCCATTGTCCTATGCTGAAACCGAACAACCCCTGTTTACCATCACGCATCAAAACCACCAACAATACCAACAACACCTGACAGTCGGGCAAATCGCCTTATTCAACACCTATCCTGACAGCTTCAAGATGCCTGTCTATACCAGCCGCAGAAGTCACAAAGAGCCTGATTGGGTCACTGCCAACAGCCATGCCAATATAAAAACGGCGAAACTCAATGCGACAGGCACTGGATTTACGGGCGCCCAAGCAGGTATTCCTTTTGCCGAACCAGAATCGGCTTTGGAAGTTTATTTTAATCACATCGCTCGCTGGCGCGGTAAGCAGCTGGTTTCACATGCCAGTGATGCCAATGTCAGTGAAAATGGTGAGTTCCAACTGACTTCAAGGGAGTCATTGATTCGTTTTAATTATTATCTAGAAGACAACAGCAATCCCAATCGCTTGTTTTCAGTGCTTTCTAAAACCACTTCACCAGCAACCAAAGCCGGTGGTGGCGGATTGGTACTGGAGCCCATTGATCAAATTGAAGAAGCACGCAATGCCTGGTTATGGGACAAAGGCCGCCGCCGGGTAATCCGCGCGCCCAATGTGGCTTATGACCAACCGGTGAATTCGGCCAATGGTCTGCGCACCGCCGATGACACTGACATCATCAATGGCTCACCCGATCGCTTTGACTGGCAGTTATTGGAACAGCGTGAAATTTACATTCCCTATAACAACCAAAAACTGGCATCAAAACAATTGAGTTATGCAGACATCCTCAAAGCCGGACACATCAACCCCGAACACACCCGCTATGAACTGCACAAGGTTTGGGTCATCCGCGCGACTTTAAAAAGTGAATGGCGTCACCTCTACAGCCAACGGGATTTTTATATCGATGCAGACTCCTGGTCCGCCGTCATCGCCGATCAATACGACAAACAAGGTCAGCTATTTCGTGTCAGCCTTTCCTACCTGAACCAGGATGACAACATGCCCGGCACCTTCCCAGTCATCAATGTCTACCACGACCTCAACTCAAAACGCTACCACGTCATGGGCCTACAAAACGAATCCAACAAATCCAATGACTACAACAGCAAACTGGCCAAAGACAACATGTTCACCTCAAATGGGTTAAAACGGTTCGTAAAATAATGCCTGGACCGCCGGCGGCTCGCCGGCAATTTCTGTATGATGAGCCTCAACCTATATTCGCTATTTTCAAGTAAATTCCGACCTTATTTTTTTGAACTCCTCAAAGTCTGCAGTTAGGTCTTCAATAGTTGGATCGTTACAAACCTGTACCGGATTGCTGTGGGCATTAATATATCCGCAACAGCGCTCATACATATCATTCAAAGTGTCTTTGTGCTTTCCTAAGCCATCAGTATTGATCTGAATAAATTTACCAAGTGAAACATGTTTTTGGTACCGCTGTATAGTGCCTTTAAATATCTCATGTTCAATACAAAGTTCAATCGCACTTCTAAGTTCGCCAAAACCTTCATTCGCAACTTCAACTTCAGTTCTGTCCTTTGGTTTATTGTTAATTAGTGCATTAATTTTTTTAATATTCCGAGTCACCTTATTCTTTTCTTCTTCAGCATCAGTAATTATCCCCACAAAATCATACTCTTTCAGAGAATTATAAAATTTATAACTCAAATGTTTAAAACTTGGCTGAGAACTTAAATATAGGAGACTATTGAAAAGCAAAACGCTGTGAGTAAATATCACAACTTGTCTTTGATCGCTTAGGCGTATAACCCTCTTTGCAAATGAATCAATAATCTTATGATCCAGACTGTTTACAGGGTCATCAAATATCACAGGAGCTTTGATATTATCAAATTGCAATTCGGTCAAAAATTCTGCCAATGCAATTGATTTCTGTTCTCCTTCACTAAGGATTTCCAGTAGTTGATGATTACTGATTTTATGACTAAGCTTTGTCTTTCCTCTATCAGTACCAAAACTTAATTCTATTGGCATTCCAGATTTTCTAAGAGCTTTTAATTCTTGTTGGAAAATTGAGTTAAAATCCTGACTTACCAGTTCTTTTCTTGCTTGTGATGTTTTTCTGCTGATTGAACTAGTGGAAAAAGAACCGGCATTCTTACTCAGAATAGATAATGTTTTGTGATTGCCAACTACTTTTCTGATTTCATCTACTTTTGCTGAAAGATATTTGCGATCTTTTAATTCTGCTACAATCTTTTTTAATTCTGCTTCTTTGGTTTCGATATTTTCTAACAACTTTTTTTTAGTGGTTAACGAATCTTGAATTTGGCTTGTTTTATTAGAAAGAAAAGATTTGAGCTCTTCATATTTATAATTAAACACTGAATCTTCAGAAACTACACCACTAATAAATTCTTTTTTTAAAAGTTCTATGTCTCTGTTATAAGCCTTCAATTCAGCAGGTTGTATCGGATTTTCTTTATCATCGATTCCAAAACTTGGTTGATTGAGCTTTAATACAGTATCTATGCCATTTACAGAACCTATCAGGGCTTGTTTAGACTTTTTTAACTTGGCTAAATTCTCTTCTGATTCGTCATTTAATAATCTACGATAGTTTCCCAGTAACTCCTTCGCATCAGTTTCAAGAGGCTGCCTACAATAAATACATACATCTCCGTTTTGCGGATAATCGAGCTTTAAAATTTTCTTAATGTAGGCTTCAGCCGAACTTAAAAAAGCTTTGAACTCGTTTGTTTCATAAAACTCAATTCCTTTTGCAGCAGCAATTGCACTAATACCCTTTTGAGTATTCTTTTCTAATTCAGCAATGGATTTGTTGATTGTTATCAATTGTTGCCATTTGTCTGTATTCAAAACTAATTTTGCTTGATCCACTTTTTCAATAATGTCATCCAGATCTGTACTCTGAGAATTCAAACCGCGAATTTCATTTTGCAGTAATGCCTTATTTAGCTTTGACAGCTCTAATTCTTTTGCCGTAAGTTCTCTTTCATGTTCATCGCCAAAGGTAGAAAGCTCAACTAGTTCTTGATCACTTGAATCTTTTGAAAGAGCATTTATGAATACCTGTTGTGGAGTATTTAGATTTAGATTTTCAATCCATGAAATTTGAATTGGATATTCATTCTTTTTGCCTTGTAATAGACTGTCTAATGCACCTAATTCTGAAGAAACTAAATTAAATAAATGAAAACCGATTGGAGATACAATCAGTTGACGACTACCATCAAGACTGATTTGAACACAATTATTATTGAAAACTGAAATATTTGATAAATCATCATTTCTATTTTTTCCAACCCAGGCAAACGTTTTTGGATTACCATTTGCATTAAATTCAATTTTCGCTGATTGCGGTTCTGCTGCTCCAAATATATTAGATAGAATTGTGTTGTTCTGGTCATAACTAAATCCAAGTGCTTTCAGGATTCTTCCATATCCGGTTTTTCCTGTACCATTTTCACCATAAATAACAGTAAGATTCGGTGCAAATGTGATTGTCTGCTCTTTAGCCAATCTATTAACGCCTGTGACTTCTGAAAGTGCAGAGAGCTCAATTGTTTTTGAAGTGGGCGAATAACTTGGTTTAGTAATGGCTATAGCTGGTAATCCTTTTTCCAATCCAATAGATTGCAAGAAGTATTTAAACACTTCTTCTCTATCTGTTCTAAGTAAGTAACTTTCAGTAGAGACGACTTTATGCACCAATAACTTAGCCCAATCAGAATCACCAGCCCAATCCCAGAGAAAATCAACGACTTCTTTTTTATTTGTGGTTGTTGATATCATCTTAAATACCTTTTATAAACATAACGCCTTGTTGAAACACACCAATAGTTGTTAGTCCTACCATTTAGTTATATACCCGTTTGTTTTTAATATTATTTAATTTGTACAACTTCATAATTTGAGTTTATTTGTTGATTTGAATTAACAACCTTTACCTTTTAATAATATTTCATAGTTCGGCAGGAGGGGTTACAAGGTATTAAAGGAAATTTGTGCCCTCTGCACTTTTACTTTTTAATTCTAAATCATTGACCTGTAACTTGAAAGCAAAACCAAGTGTTCTTTTAAGGACAAAATCACAATTCAATTGACAATTTGATAACCTAATGTTTAAATGACTGACCGGTCAGTTATTTATTTGTTATGAAACCAAGAGCCATTAGTGATGCCGCCAAAGCCGAAAAGAAGAACAGTATTTTGTTGGCAGCTTTGGATGAATTTTATGAGCGTGGATTTGCGGCGGCACGTATGGATGACATTGCCAAGCGCTGTCATATTTCCAAAGGGACTTTGTACCTGTATTTCAATTCCAAGGATGCGCTTTTTAATGGCTTGATTGAACTGATTGCCAAGCCTAAACAACAACAATTGATTGGCATGATGAATCAGGCCACTTCGGCGCAATCGGCTTTGGTGACAATGACGGAGTTTATGCCAGTGGTCATTGAACAAGGTCAATTGCCCAAGCTGATCAAAATCCTGATTGGTGATTCGGGGGTTTTTCCTGAAGTGGTGCAAAACTACAAAACCACGGTCATCGAACCAGCCCTGGCGGCGCTGAGTCAATTGTTTCATCGCAGCAATCAATCGGGTGAAACCCAAATCGATGACCCAGAATTGTTCGCGCGGTTGGTGGTTTCACCGGTGATCTTCTCAGCGATTTGGAAAGCGGTTTTTGCTTCAGGTGATGCACTGGGGTTTGACCTGAAGAAATTGTTTAGATTACATCAAAAAGTGCTGATCAACAGCCTGCACATTGATCAGGAGAAATGACATGCCATGCAAACCACAATACAAGCCACACCACCCTATCCTGCTCGCCTTAAGCTTTTTTGGATTAGCCGCTTGTCAATCGCAGCAGCCAAGCACAGAACTGACTGGCTACATCGAAGCCGAATTACGTATGGTGGCAGCGCCACAAGCCGGATGGATCACTGAGCAAAACATCAAGGAAGGCGATATGATTACTGAACAACAATTGCTGTTTAAGCTGGATCAGGTGTCGCAATTGGCGCAAGCTGAACAAGCAGAACAAAACCTCAGAGCCGCTGAAGCCAGGCTACAGGATTTACAAAAAGGCGCCCGTCCCGAAGAAGTCAAAGCCTTGTCTTCACAATTACAGGAAGCCCAAGCCAAACTGGCTCTGGCTGAAAAAGAAGCGGTGCGCATCCAGGCTTTGGTCAGCAAAGGCCTGACCACCAAGGAACAACTGGATCGTGCGCAAACCGATGTGGCGGTCAGTCAGGCACAAGTAAAAACCATTGAACAAAACATTCAAGTGGCCGGTTTGGGTGGCCGGATTGATGCCTTAATGGGTGCTGAAGCCAGTATTCGTGCCGCATCCGCCAGCTATG
>JAUHXW010000190.1 GCA_030426705.1 Gammaproteobacteria bacterium | reverse complement strand
TTGATTCAATGATTCAATATCGAAAAATGTGGTCAGGTGATTGATAGAAACTGTAAAATGATTGGCTCGGTAGCCAAATGCCGCAGTCCAGGCCGCATATTCACTCTCTTGTAGCAATTGAATGTATTGGTCAAACGTCAAATCCCAAAGTCTTCCTGAGTACAGAAACTCTGCCGATTGGACTTCAGTTTCATCTACCTGGTTATCTATCTCATGGACAATATTTTGTAATTCTGTCGAAAACTGTTCGACCAATAATTCACTGATAAATATTTTTGGGTGATTGGGGTTTTCTGCATGTTCAAAGTGATAGGCTCTTAACTTTTTTGCCACAAAATCATATTCACCTTTTCGCTCATAACCCATACGTGTAAAAATAGGACTCAAGGCATCTATGCCCAACTTTGCAGTATTGAAAGTCCTTAAGGCCACATGATCATTGACCACAGTTTCTCCACGCTGCTGCAATAAACCATGAATGGCTTCTGCTTGTGGGTTGATGGCAGTGTATTGCTGCCACAAATTCTCAAAGAAAATTTCTACGGATTGCATGGTTTTATGGGTCAATAAAATAAGCGAATTATAGTCAAAAAGGGTAGAGTATATAATCTATTTGTTAGCAATAACCAATAAAAAAAGGCTGCACTTGGCAGCCTTGAATTATAGAAATTTTAAAGGTTTTAAAACTTGGCAGAACCTGGCGTTCTGGGGAATGGAATCACGTCTCTCACATTGGACAAGCCTGTCACATAACTGACCAAACGTTCAAATCCAGCACCAAAGCCTGCATGAGGAACCGTGCCATAGCGACGTAAATCGGTGTACCATTTGTATTCCGCAGGATCCAGGTTGTGGTGTTCCATGCGTTTTAACAGGTAGTCTAGGCGTTCTTCACGTTGTGAACCACCCATGATTTCACCGACACCAGGAACCAGCACATCCATGGCGGCAACGGTTTTCTCATCGTCATTTAAGCGCATATAGAATGGTTTGATCTCCTCAGGATAATTCATCACTACAATCGGTTTTTTGAAGTGTTTTTCAGTTAAAAATCGCTCGTGTTCCGTTTGTAAATCCAAACCCCATTCAACTGGATATTCAAACTTCTCACCACATTTTTTGAGGATTTCAAGTGCATCAGCATAATTGACTCTTTCGAAAGAATCTTCGCTTAATGCTTCGAGTTTTTGAATCGCCGTTTTATCGACAAAGCTGTTGAAGAATTTCATGTCATCCATGTTGTTTTCAAGCACTTGCTTGACCAGGAATTTAAGAAAATCTTCACCCAATTGAGCCGCATCGTTCAAATCGGCAAATGCCACTTCTGGCTCAATCATCCAGAACTCAGCCAGATGGCGCTGTGTGTGTGAATTTTCAGCTCTGAAGGTGGGGCCAAAGGTATAAACCTTACTCAAGGCACAAGCATAGGTTTCCGCATTCAATTGTCCTGATACCGTCAAGTAAGCCTCTTTGCCAAAGAAGTCCTGGGAATAATCAATGTTGCCTTTGTCGTCTTTGGGTAAATTCATCATGTCCAAAGTTGAAACCCGGAACAAATCACCGGCACCTTCACAATCACTGGCTGTGATGATCGGTGTGTGTAACCAAAAATAACCGTTTTGACTGAAATACTGGTGCACAGCTTGAGCCATGGTATTGCGCACACGCAGCATGGCGCTGAAGGTATTGGTGCGAGGCCTTAAATGCGCCACTTCGCGCAAGAATTCCATGGTGTGGCGTTTGGGTTGTACTGGATAAGTGTCCTGATTTTCGACCCAACCGACAATTTCAACTGCGTTGGCATGAATTTCAACCGATTGGCCTTTGCCACCAGATTCCACCAATTCACCTTGAACAATCACCGAACAACCGGTGAACAGCTTCAAAATATCTTCGTAGTTGTCTAGTTCATTGTTGGCCACAACTTGAATGCCATCAAAACATGAACCATCATGAACTACCAGGAAAGAAAAACCACCTTTAGAGTCACGTGTGGTTCTGATCCATCCCTTGATTTCTACTGCCGTACCCACGGTAACGGCATCATTCAATAAACTTTTTATTGCATGGGTTTGCATGGATAAACTCCTTAAAAAAGCCACTGATGTTCAGTGGCTCTTGAACTATTATTTTCTGTCTTCATTACCCGGCTTGACCGGGGTACATTGCGGAAAAACTTCAAAATGTCCGTTTTTGTCATTCCAGCGAAGGCTGGAATCTTGATAAGCCAACTATGTGGTCTTTTTCAACAAGACTCCTGCCTTCGCAGGAGTGACGATTGGTGTTTTAGTTCAACCGAAAGTCTCTATAATTAACTTGCCTTATCCAATGAGTTGGCTTTTGGCCCATGGTTCAAGGCATATTCAACACCTTCAATAATCAAATCAACTTCCTGTTCGGTGATGTTGAAATGCGGGGTGAAACGCAATGAGTTTTCGCCACCGTGGATAACACCAATACCATTGAAACGCATAAACTCTTCGATGCTGTCTTTACCATAAGCTTTATATTCTGGAGCCAATTCGCAAGAAAACAACAACCCAGTACCTTGAACATTTGAGATGGCACCGTCCATTTTTTCAGCCAGGTCATTTAACTTGCTGACAAACAGTTTGCCTTTCTCACGAATGTTTTCACGTGTTTCTGCAGACAATTCAGTCAATACAGTATAAGCCACATCCAGGGCTTTGGGGTTGGCGGTCATGGTGTTGCCATAAATGCCTACCACATATAAGTTGGCGGCTTTTTCATTCAGTGCCAATACTGAAAGCGGATAATGTCCGGCATTCAAGGCTTTCGAATAGGTTTCCATATCAGGCGCTGGTAAATTTTCAAAACCAGGATAGTCACAAATCGACAAACAACCCTGCGCACGCAAGCCAGCTTGAATTGAGTCAACCAAGAATAAGGTGCCGTGTTGTTCAGTCAATTCACGGGCAGTGGCATAAAACTCAGGTGTGACTGCCATACCTGGATTGCCTTCGCCCATCACAGGTTCCATGAAGAACGACTCGATGAATTCATTGTTATTGGCGGCATCATCAAAAGCCTGCTTCAAAGCCTCAACATCATTGATGGGTACTGTGATCAAATTATTTCTGCCCTGGAAAGAAGCCAAATTTTTCTTATAAGATTTTAATGAGGAATCTGAGTATTGGGCAGGGCGATCGGTACGGCCATGGAAGGCGCCTTGTAAAGCCATGATTTTAATGGTTTTTCCATAATTATCACCATTCATTCCAGTTTGCTTTTTGGCATTCACGTCAGAAATACGTGATGCCACAGTCACTGCTTCAGAACCTGAATTCATGCAAATGAAATGTTGGAATGGGCATTTATCACGACCGACGCCAATTTCTTTTTTCAACAAGTCAGCCAAACGTTTTTGATAGAAGCTTGGTGTCATGATGTTGGCCATCACATGAGGTTTGGCCATTGTTTCCAGTACATGGTCAGCCGCGTGGCCAGCACCCAACATACCGTAACCACCATTGTCGTGTAATACCGCACCTTTGAGGGTCACAATCCAGGCACCTTTACCTGCCAGGGCAACATAAGGATTCACCGCGTCAGCAGCATAAAAATTAACAAAATCAGCGTGAATGAATTCCAGTTGATCTTGTTCGTCCATATCGACCAACTCAGGATAAGTTGATTTGACTTGTTCAAATTCTTGGGTAGCCAGATTGATGGCAGTTACCAGGTCTTCATCAGTAGCAATGAATTTTTGAATATTTTCATCGCTCAAACCTTGAGTTATCACGGTTCCTTTGGCGCTTCTGATTTGAAGCAACTGATTAAATACGGTCATTGATGTATCTCGATAAAAAAATATCCGCAGATTTTATCATGAAAGGAGGGTAACCATAACCCCCTCCAATCTTGTCTGGAAAAAAATCAGATTTTAAGGGCTATTCCCAATGGATCCCCGTGTCAAGTACATTAGTGTCCGGTTAAAATTTACTTTGACAGTTCAAAACACACGCACTATATACGTTTACCCACCATTAAAAAAATGAAGACTTAAAATCTTTTGTGTTTTATAAAGTAAGAGTTCGTCATGCCGACGGATGTCGGCATCCAGTGTCTTTGATGTTGCTGTTTGGGTAAATGAGATGTTTCTTAGCAATGTAAACATCTGAAATATCAACAGAAAGACGCTAGATACCGGCCTACGCCGGTATGACAATTAAGTGATTCATGCCAATAATTAAAATGTGTCATTTCTGTAGACTTGGTTGAAAACAATTTTTACCGGACAATAATGCGTGTCAAGCACGAGGATGACGGTAGGAGAGTATCCCCCAGGGTGTAGAGTTTATTGACAGACCAATTGAAAATTGGAGCCATCCCACTCCAAATAACTGGTTTGATGATGCCAATCGCCTAAAACAATGCGCTGTTTGTCGCCATACTTATGAACTGCGGGTCTGTGGGTATGACCATGAATCAAGGTGTTGACTTGATGTTTGCTGAACAATTCATCGATGGCTTGTGGGTTAACATCCATGATTTCGGCATTAGAATTTTGGGTGTGCTCCTTGCTTTGTATCCTGGCTTGCTTGGCAAATTCTATGCGTTCAGTAATAGATTTTAGCAAGAATTGTTGTTGCCATTCGGTGTTACGCAGCATTTTTCTGGCTTGCTGGTAAGGTTCATCATCGGTACATTCAGCATCACCATGTACCAACAATATTGGCTCACCCGATAATTCAATGATGTGAGGCTCCTGAATGACTTGCATGCCACAACTATCGGCAAATTGTTGGCCCAACAAAAAGTCCCTGTTGCCAGCCATGAAGTATATTTCAGTGCCGGATTGCTTTAATTTTGATAAAGCTTGTTGTGCTGCTTTAGCCGTTTTATCAATGGCATCATCACCCAGCCAATACTCAAAAAAGTCACCCAGAATGTACAAAGCCCGAGCACCTCGGGCCTTGTTTTCACAGAATTTTATAAATGACCTGGTGATTTGTGGTTGTTGATCACACAAATGCAGGTCAGAAATAAAAAGTGTGTTCATGAAGCTGGTTTTTCAGCGGGTGCAACAGTCACGCTTTCAACCACTTCTACAGACTTGATTACTACATTTTCAATGGGAACATCTTTTCTGAAGGGCATTTTACCTGCGGTTGGTTTGAACCTGATTTCATCTACCACATCCATGCCTTTAACCACTTTACCGAATACAGCATAACCCCAGGTATTGGTGTTTTGTTCGCCGGTAAAATTCAAAGCCGCATTGTCCTGAACATTGATGAAAAATTGCGCAGTCGCCGAATGTGGATCTGGTAACCTCGCCATGGCAATGGTGCCACGCAGATTTTTCAAACCGTTATTGGCTTCATTGGGGATTGGGTCTTTGGTGGGTTTGCGCTCCAAATCTTCGGTAAATCCACCACCTTGAATCATAAAGGTGCTGATAACACGATGGAAAATGGTGCCATTATAGAAGTCTTCTTTGGCATAGCTTAAAAAGTTTTCTACAGTTTTAGGTGCTTTGTCATTATAAAGCTCCAGGTAAATATCACCTTCCGATGTTTGCATTTTTACCAAAGTGTTTTCAGCCAACAATTGACTGCTTGCAAGCAATAGCAAAGCCATCATTACAACATTTTTCATTTAAGTTCCTCGGTTGTTTAGCGAAAGGACAATATGATAACGACATCGTCAACAGATTGCCAGTTTGACACCATAGACATTACAAAAATAGTTAGGTTTCATTTGCTTTTCATCTGAGTTGAACTTCTTTGGTGTTATAATGCCGAATCGTCAATTTCACAGCAAAATATTCATGGAACAATTGTTTAATGCGAAGCGGAACCAAGCTATAAAGATGATGTTGTTGGGTTCAGGTGAACTCGGCAAGGAAGTGGTTATTGAAGCCCAAAGATTGGGTGTTCATGTGATTGCTGCCGATCGTTACGAACACGCGCCTGCGATGCACGTAGCCGATGAATCGGCGGTTTTTGATATGACTGATGGCAAGGCATTAAGAAAACATATTGAACGTTTTAAGCCTGAT
>JAUHXW010000189.1 GCA_030426705.1 Gammaproteobacteria bacterium | reverse complement strand
TCAAGGTGTTTTTGGTATGCACCCCAAACAGCAAACGCCTGACAGCTGATTTACCCTCTTCGTCAATATCCTCCATGGCGTCTAACTTTTTCAAGGCGACCGGTAGGGGAAAATCAAATAATGATTCAAAAATGGGTTTAACTGCTTTCCAGGTTTCTAATGATTGACTCATTCTTTCTTTTTGACTGATTCGAAATCATTATATCAAAAGGAATGCTCTTGGGTCTTCATTCAAATCTGTTCCCGACTAATTTGAAAGCCGCCGCCAAGGATGGCGGTGTTAGAATCGAGACTGGATCAGAGATCGAGACCACAGCGAGCATAGCTTGTAATCTCGGGCTTGCTCTTTCTGATTGGCCTACATGGATGTAGGTCTGTCGCGAGAGCAGGAGCGGTAGAGACCGCTTCGCTCACGGCTATTCGAACATTACATCAAGGCTTCTTGTCTTCGGCAAACCGCCATGATTCCATGTTCTGCCTAACCAAGAGCGCCGGTCGAGCTGCTAAGCAGCTCTCCAAAGAATGAGCCACTGATATTCAACTATCGAGGGGAAAGCTGTTGAATGTAAACTCAGTGGCTCAAAACTCATTTGTTTTCAAAGGTCCATTACTTAAAAGAGATACCTACACCCTCAAATGAGTTCTTATATATCAAATCAACATACTCATCTGCACCTATGTCATAGTTGCCAGTACCATTGCTGATACCTGAAATTGAGGTCGGCCTAAAACTGTTGTCTCTGTCTGGTACCACATTGTCATCAATGCCAAATATGTTACAAGCATCTACGGCAATAGAATCATGCCTGATGTGATAATCTCCGTTACCTGCATCGACAAATCCAGGGTTTTCACTGACCGTAGTATGACTCAATGGCGGTGTGTTACCCATTGAATCTGATTCATGTACGATGTTACAACGGAAGGAAAAACTACTGTCCATGGACATGGCCATGACTTCATTGGTATCACTCGGTTCAGTGACAATATTATTGCGCAAGTCCAGAGTACCACTGTTTTCCAATTTAAAGACAGCACCAGTACTGTTGTTTGCAAAGGTAGAAAGATACACATTGGCAACTGAAGTACCACCGTTTACTCTGACCACAGAAGCATCTAATGTTTCATCATTGCCATCATTACCATTATTGACGAAATAACTGCTTTGAACATCAATTTCAGCACCGGAACTCACCGAAAAAGCAGAGGCGAAATCAGCTCGATTATCGATAAAGTAGGCCGTCAAAGGATCTCCTGAGGTTGCCACTTGTGAATCGTTACTGGCATATATTGCGCCACCCACAGTTGGTGCAGGCAAATCGTCTTTTTGCGCCGTGTTTTTTTCGAACCAAACACACTTTTCATTCACTGATTGGCAGCCTAAAGTGCCATTGGCATTCACATCTGAATTATGCAAGTAAATGGCCCCGCCATTGCCATCCAGCACTTTGTTTTGATAAAAATAGCTGTAAGCAATGTTGATTGATGAATCTATGGCATAAATGCCACCACCATCACCCACTGAATCACCATCTGTATTTGCTGTGTTGTTATCAATATTGGTGGGTGATAAGTGACCATTTAAATGATCAGCTTTGAACCTTAAAGTACTGTTGTCAAGATAAATGCCACCACCAAAGTCACTGGCAGAATTCAATGACACACCAACCACACTGAAAGCACCATTGTGTACCTGGCCATTTTTCAGTTCAATTTCACATCCACTGGCATAAATACCACCTCCATCGACAGCTTGATTCCCGGTGACACCTGAGCCCACTTGAAAATGTACCTCAGCTCCTAAACTACAATACAACCCACCACCTAACTCAGCAGTGTTCGAGACAATTTTGGTGTCAATCAAATGCGTTACATTACCACCGCCAACATAAATGCCACCACCCCACAATCCGTTGTTATTGGTGATAATTAAATTGGTTAAATCAAATTCACTGTCGATACCTGATAAAGTGACTCCTCCACCAGGACTAAAACCTATGTTGGTACCATTTTGTAAGACAAAACCAGAGACATCAACATCAATATTATTTCCAGATATGAGCATCACTGTGCCGACGCCACCAGCATCAATCACCGAACGATTGGTATCAGTTCGATCATCTAACTGAGCCAGCCCACAAGAAGAATATCCCCCTTTTAAAGTAAGATTTTTTTCAATGGCAATCGATTCATTGAATGTGCCCGCATCAGTGGTCACTCGAATTTCTGAACCGGGAGAAGCCGCATCGATGGCATCCTGAATGGAAGTATAAATGCATTGGCCTGAACCATCACCTACATAATAAGTTCCCGGTGGTACCACAATGCCAGCAAAAAGAGACTTCATCGGACTCATAAGCAAAATTATTAACAAGTATTTTTTCATTTTTATTTCCTTAGTTTGAGTTAATACTTGTATCGAAAGAATCAAAAATAAATTCACAAAAACAATAACTTTTTTTAAGTTTTTATTAGAGACCCTTGCTCGATTCTGGGCGATTGAGAAAAAAACATCTGGAATGTTTTTTCACGTAAGCCGCGAAGCGGTAAGCATCATGGATGATGCAAATAAAAAGAGTTAAAAATACGCCAATCAAGGCGGAAAATGCAGCCCAATACACGGCTATTACGCTTTTTATGTTTAGGCTTTTTGCCTTCGGCAAGCTGCCAAAACAACAAAACGAGCCTGTTATTGGCAAATTTATTCAGCGCTTCCATGCGCTTCACCCCTTTGGGGCTTGCTTGAAAAAGTTTTCCAAAAACTTTTTTTTCAACGCAGAGTGGCTCATTTTTAAACTTTTTATCTTCGTTCACGAATCGAGCAAAGGTCTCTATTAGTTAATGTATTCTTTTATTGCCAGGAATAATTGTGGCCAGATACCTGAGGAGAAAAGGCATATAGTTTGACCACAATTAAGGTGAGAGATGGTGACGTTATAGAAACTCAGAGCGACTTTAAATGACTTTCTTGTTGTAGCTTTCAGCGTATATCTGGCTTTCCATCAGCATCAGCTCTGATGCCAAAAATATAAAACCGTTGGTCCAGGCGGTGGCTATGGCTTCGGAAAATAATTCCTCACCAAGCACCTGTTTCATCGCCAAAATTAAGGCATCTGCAACCATGGGATAATGAATGGCCTTCACTTGTGCTTGGGTGTGGCGTTGAGCAATGAAAGCCAACTTTTTTTTCAGACCGTTTAAATCATCAATCTCCTGTATGAACAAGATGATTGTTTGAGCTAATTTAGCTGGCTGGTTTTTTGCCGCAATAAATAAATCCTGACACTCGGGGTATTGTTTAAAAAGAGTTTTATACATTTGTTCAGTGATTTTTAGACCATTGTCCTCCATCAATGAAAAGGTTGATTTGATTAATTCGATACTGTTTTTATCTAATGACATATTTCCACTAATTCTTATGACTTACTCTTTGTTTCGAGTTTTTCGAAGATTTGTTTGAGAAATTTAATTTTTTTATTCATCAATCATCAGCGGATCGAAGAGATAAGACACCTTCTACAAAAACCATTAATCAGGTAGTTAATTGATTTAAGTCAATGTCATTATTTTTAATTTCATTACCATTGGCACCATAACAACTCATTTGGAGAAACCCATGAAAAAATCAATTCCGTTTATTTTTTCAGCCCTGTCAGTTTGTGGTGCCGCCACTGCAGCTGATTCATTATCTGAAGCATTCAGCAACGGTGATGCCAACCTGTCGTTTCGCTACCGTTTTGAAATGGTAGATCAGGATAATTTTAATCGTGATGCCAATGCTTCAACCCTGCGTACACGTCTTAATTATAAAACTGAGGCATACAATGGATTCAGTTTCTTTATCGAAGCAGATAATGTGATGGAAGTGTTTGGTGACAACTACAATGCCGGTGGTGGCAACACACCTAATAATGGTCAATATCCGGTGGTGGCTGACCCAACTGGCACCGAAATCAACCAAGCCTGGTTCAACTATGCCTTCAATGACAGCACCGGAGTTAAACTGGGTCGGCAACGAATTTTATTGGACAACCAGCGTTTTGTTGGTGGCGTAGGCTGGCGTCAAAATGAGCAAACCTACGACGCTGTTTCGCTGGATGCTGGCATCGCTGGTAGCAAACTATTTTTATCCTACATTGAAAACGTCAACCGCATATTCGGTGAAGATGTGGCAGCTGGTGATCATGACAACCAGACATTCCTCGCTAACTGGTCAAACAGCTGGCAGGACCGTCATAAGCTGACTGTTTATTATTACAACATAGACAACGAAGACGCTGCCGCGTTTTCAACAGCCACATTAGGCGCTTCATTCAAGACCCACTGGCCCATGGGAGATAATAAATTCACCTTTGGTGTCGAAGTGGCCCAACAATCTGATGCGCATAATAACCCGGTGAATTACGATGCTGATTATGCCAGATTGGATTTGGGTTTTGCTTTAGAGAACATCACCTTTTTCGGTGGCTATGAAGTTCTGGGAGGTGACAGTAATCAAGCCGGTGCAGCTTTCAGAACACCTTTAGCAACCCTGCATGCTTTCAACGGTTGGGCCGATCAATTCCTGACAACACCCGAAGCAGGCCTTGAAGACCTATTCGTCGGCGCCAAAGGCGGCGTCAATGGTTTCAATTGGTTGGTTAAATACCACCAATTCGATGCCGAAAGTGGCTCTGGTGACTTTGGTAGTGAACTTGATTTTTCAGTCAGCAAGAAACTGAACAAGAACTTCTCTGCGCTGGTCAAAGCCGCCCAATACGACGCCGGAGACATCAAAGCAGACACCAACAAATACTGGATCATGCTGTCAGCAAACTTCTTCTAAGTAATATTACTTTTGTACCCGGAAAGAGACTGTGGTTGCCAATCGATCACAGCCTCTTTTCTTTTTAACTATTGAGTCTAATACTTAGGCTCTCCTTGGGTTTAAATTACAAATGGGTAGTCGGCTTTAGCCGACCCAACAACTGCAAGGACTGAAAACGGTTGACTAAAGTCAACTACCCAGGACAATTACTTAGCAACTCGACCTGCCAAGTTATTTAGGCAAAGCATGAAGTCATGGCGGTATACCAAATACACAACGCCTATAGGGATACAGGTGTATTGCAGGATAGGCAATGGAATTTTTGCGGTTTGCGAAGCAAAGAAGGGAATGACGTAGTCCGAGTTGGAGCGGTATGCGTTACCCAAAGATATTCACTTTTATCACCTCTCTCTATAAAAATTGACCTACATCAAGGTGACTCTAATAACAATTCTTTAACATGTCCTCATCCACAGTTAATTGTGGGTTACACGTTTTTCTATAGAGGTCAAAATGAAAGAAGCATTCACTAAAAGTATGGCCAGGAACATTTACTACGGAGGCTCCCTATTCTTCGTGTTGTTGTTTTTGGGCTTAACCATGGACACCCATCGAAAACTTCCGCAAAGCGATAACCGTGGCGCCATCACCGAACAAGTGGCACATGGTAAAAGGCTTTGGGAAGAAAACAACTGTATTGGTTGTCACACCCTGTTAGGCGAAGGTGCCTATTTCGCACCCGAACTTGGCAATGTTTATGAGCGTTATGGCAGAAGCAAAGAAGCCATCAAAGCGTTCATCAAGAGCCGTCCGGTTGGCGGTATTCCAGGTCGCAGAAGCATGCCCCAATTCAACTTCACTGAAGAAGAATTGGATGCCATTGCCGAATTTCTGGAATACAGCAATGGTATTGACACCCAGGATTGGCCACCCAACATTCAAGGTTAACGGAGAAATCACATGAAATATCAATCTCAATCAGTTGCAAAACTTTATTTTATTGCTGCCATTGGTTTGTTCGTTGGACAAATTTTGTTTGGAGTCATCCTCGGTCTGCAATACGTTATTGGCGACTTTTTATTCCCTGCCATTCCTTTCAACGTGGCCAGAATGGTGCACACCAATCTGCTGATTGTGTGGTTATTATTTGGCTTTATGGGGGCTGCTTATTATATGGTCCCTGAAGAGTCTCAACGTGAACTACACTCAGCTAAACTTGCCAAATTATT
>JAUHXW010000188.1 GCA_030426705.1 Gammaproteobacteria bacterium | reverse complement strand
ACTGTTCAGGTAAGTCAAAACATTGCGCTCAATGGGTTCTGGTAAATCAGATAGATGGAAGTTTATGGCGGATTTATCTTTGGCATAAGTAGGTGTGCTTTGCATCAAAAACATGAAACCAAACAACCAACCTTTGAGCAGAAAAATTTTCATGTTGGTTAAAAAGATTGCTAAAACCACTTGCTTTTTTTAAACCACCACAACAACAGTATGGTTAAAACCACACTGAACAACACCACATAAGCAAATGCTTTCGGGTTTTCAAGCCCAGGCATGCCTGCGACATTCATGCCAAAAAGGCCGGACAAAAAGGTCAATGGCAAGAATATGGCTGAAATGATGGCCAGTAAATAAAGTCTGCTGTTTTGCTGGTGGCTGATGTTGGCCATAAAATGTTCCTGCAGCATCAGAGCGCGTTCACGCATCAGATCCAGGCTTTCAATCATTTGCATAAACTGATCCATTTGTACATAAAGTTGGTCATAGAATGACTCACTGAACAACGTGGATTTCTGCCGGTATAACTTGTCTATGGCCTCTTTTTGCGGCAGCAAATACCGCCTGATGTGGGCAATTTGTCTGCGCATTTGATTCACATGCGGGTTGAATTCAAGGTGCGTAAAATTTTCTATTTGGTCTTCGGTATCGTCCAGTTGGTGATCCAGTTTCTCAACAAATTCATCAGTCAGTCGAGCCAGTTTATCAATCAAAGCCAACACAAACTGTTCCGCATTTTTGGGACCATGTTTTTGATTCAATGATTCTCTTACATGACGAATGGATTGACTGCCTTCGTTGGAGCTGGTGATGATGGTGTTTTGACCCACCCAAAGCCTGATAGAAATCATGTCTTCTGGTTGCGCAGCTTCATTGAGGTTAATGCCTCGCAAGCACAAAATCAGTTCACCATCTTCGACATGGGCACGTGGTCTGGTTTCGCTGTTGAGTAATGCCATCTTGGCAAAAGCTGAGACTTTTTCTTGGTTTTTAATCCATTTAATGGATGCTTTGTCGGTGTATTTGATGTGATGCCAGGTCCAAGGTGTTTCTTCCAGGAGTTGATCACTAACGCCACCTTGCCCATCAAAATACAACGTTGTCAGTTTAGACTCGGTCATTTTTTCAGTGCGTCCAATTGAGTTGGATCAATCAAGTTGAGGTGTACATCTCTTTGTGGGAACGAAATAATCACATTGTTTTCTCTGAAGATTTTTTCAATCAAAAATCTGATTTCACCACGAACCAGTCTGAGTTCTTTGCCTGTTTGTACCGAAACCCAGAAAAATGCATCAAATATCAATGCACTGTCACCAAAATCTTCAAATACAATCACAGATTCTGGGGATTCCTGAACCAAATCATGCTGTTGAAGAACCTGTAACAGCAATTGTTTCACCAACTCAACATCACTGCCGTAAGCCACCCCTACCCTGACTGATGTGCGGATAAAGGGATCATTGAGGGTCCAATTGACCAACCGAGACTCTAAGACCTGACTGTTGGGAACAATGATGTGTGCGCCATCATTGCGCCTGATTTGGGTGGAACGGTTACCGATCACAATCACAGTGCCGAGAAAGCCTTCCATTTCAATGATGTCACCAATCCTGATAGGGCGTTCTGACATCAATATCCAACCGCTGAGGAAGTTTTCTATGATGGTTTTGGCGCCAAAGCCAAAGCCTATGGCCACTGCACCAGATATAAAAGCAAAGGTGGCCAGCGGGATGCCCAGATAAGTTAATATCGATAAACAAACCAACACTATCATGCTGAAGAAAATTATTCTTTGGATGATGGCCTTGGTGTCGGGGCTGATTTTTGTCTTGCTCAGCAGTTTTCTGACCAATAAATACGCCAATAAGCGACTGGCGTACCAGGCAACAATGACGAAAACAATAGAATATATAATTTGTAACCAAGTGACACTGACACCATCACCGATGGTGAATGCAGTGGTTTTAAGGCTTTCAAATACATTCATCATGTGTCATAACTTATCATCAAAAGACGCTATTGGCGTATTTTTTCTCACCGGCTTCAATCATTACAGGCATGCGATTTTGTCTGGGTGGCAAAGTACAGGTTGAGTAAGCGGTAAAAGCACAAGGCGGATTATAGGCTTTGTTGAAGTCAATCCTGACCATACCATTATCATCGACTTTACCATCGGTATAAACAAAACGACCTGGACCATAGGTGGTGCGTCCATTGGTTTTATCGGCAAAAATCATGTAATAGGAATCCGACGAATCCAAAGCATCTAAACTGTATGCTTCGCCATCGATGGTGAACTCAAGACGACCAGGAGAAGGCTCTTCAGTCAAGATACCCAGTACGTTCACTGTCGGGATGATTTTGGCCGGTTCATAAGGTACAAATTTGGCATCAATCCGAAACTTTTCATCTTCGGGGTAATACTCCAGACCTTTAAAATTAATGCGGGTATCGGCTTGTGAGTCTTTGATTCTGAAGGCAAATTTATCGCCGCGCTCTACTACATAGAACTGAAAAGTATCGATGGTAAATACGGTGGTTTCCTGTTCGCTGGTGTCAGCGTGCACGGTGATTTTTTCAGTGACTTCTTCATCATTAGCTTTGATGCCGGAGGCTTTATTGGGTACAAATCGAATGTTTTTATCAGCAGATAACCAGAATGTGCCCAGGTAATCAGGCCCATGTGACAATTGCACATCGTTATCCTCAGCTGCCCCAATACTGTTTTCACCCACATGCAACCATTCAAGCCCAACCAGACTGAGCCAGCCATGAGGCTGTTGTAACCTTTCCAAACGGTTAGATTTCCATGCTTCGTATTCTGACTCTGCCTGTGCTGCGAATAGCGCAAACAACAAACTCAATAAAATTCCCAATTTTTTCATTTCTACCTCTCGGGTTGATGCATTATTTTAAAACAGTGATGAATATGGGATGATTGATAATCCGGATCAAAACTGTTTTTAGTGACATCAAGCACTTTATATTTTTCTTTAATATCAGTATCTAACGAAAACTTTTTAAAGTTATTTGAAAAATACATGACGCCATCTTTATTCAAACGATTCATACATAATTCTATCAAATCATGATGATCTCTTTGTACTTCCCAATCAGATTCTCTTGAGTGTGAGTTAGAAAAGGTAGGAGGATCGGCAATGATCAAGTCAAACTGTTCCTTACACTTGCGCAAATAACTCAACACATCTTCACGAATGAATTGGTGACTGTGACTTCTTAGACCGTTCAAAGCAAAGTTTTCTTCCGCCCATTTTAAATAAGTTTTGGAAGTGTCCACACTGTAAATCGCTTGTGCGCCACCTTTTGCCGCTGCTACCGATATAGAGCCGGTATAGCTGAACAGGTTCAATACTTTTTTGTTGTTGGCGCTTTTTTCTATCTGATTTCTTAACCAACGGTGATCAAGGAATAGTCCGGTGTCCAGATATTGTGACAGGTCCACCAGGTACTTTCTGCCATGCTCGTTCACCACAAAGCGATTTTCATGTTCCGATAATTTGTTGTATTGCTGTTTATCCTTTTGTATTTGTCGGGTTTTGAGGTGAATTTTTTCAAGTTTGGGCTGTAATAAAGCTTGCACAGCCAGCAACACATGATTGAGGTGAAGCGCAGCCTTTTTGGGTTCAATGCTTTTGGGCGCTTGATATTCTTGTATGTGGATGTGATTCTGATAACAGTCTATCGCTACAGCATATTCAGGTAAATCAGCGTCATACAAACGATAAGCTTCAATGTGGTTTTGATTAATCCAGGTTTGTAGCTGCTTTTGATTTTTCTTTAAGCGATTGGCCAGCATTTGCGCGCCAGCAGGTAAAGCAAACCATTGCCCTTCCGGAACGTCCATGCGATTGCCCTTGTTGACATCAAATAGTCGCAACTGAATAGGAATGTTGCCGTTCAATAGAGCATAATGCGCGTCAGAACGGTATCCCAGCAACCAGGCTTTGGCTTCATCTGGACACAAAACCGCTGCCCTCGCTTCCTTGACATTATTGTGTAACCAGTCTCGCAACTGAATCCAACTGGAGAAATAATTCTTTTGTAAGCGCACACCATAAGGCGGATTACATACAATCAAATTGTTCCTTGGTGGGATGCGGAATTTATCCAGGGTTTGGTATTGAAAACTGATGCGCTTGTTGTGTGGAATTTGCTTCAGGTTTTCGCTGGCTTTTTGGATTGATTCTTTGTGGTGGTCGACACCAATTAACTGTCCTTTTAAAGCGTCAACGCCAACCTTGGCTCGAGATTCTGCATCCACGACCATCTGCGTCCAGCGATGGCTGTCAAAGTGCTTCCAGGAAAACAGAGCATGGCTTTTGTAATTTTGATTGGGTGCTATGTCACAAGCCATCATCCAACCTTCAGTCAGCAAAGTACCTGAACCACACATGGGGTCGACCAGATTATGGTTTTGTTGTGACAATTCAGGCCACCCAGCTCTCATCAGAATGGCAGCAGCCAGGTTTTCTTTTAAAGGTGCCAACGTATTGGTGCCACGGTAACCACGTTGATGCAGGCTGTGCCCAGTGATGTCCTGATAAATATCCAACTGCTTGTGTTTTAGGCGCAGATAAACACTTAAATGACCGTCGGATTTGACCACTTTGGGTCTGAAGCCAAAATTTTCATGCAGCTGATCACATATGGCATCCTTGGTTACTTGTGATGAAAAGTGGGTGTTTTTCAATGAGTGGTTGGTCCCATTGAACTTGATGGACAAAGTTTTGGGAATGTCATGACAATGCCCTGCCCAATGGTTGGCCATGACCAATTCATACAAGTCCTTTTTGTTTTTACAGGAGCCGGAATTGATTTTGATATAAATGCGGTTGGCCAATCTTGACCACATCACCATTGAAATCAGGGTGTCTGCGGTTGCGGTCACATGAACGCCCGCTAACCCTTCAGCGGCTTCATCAGCACCCAGCGTCAGTAACTCATCCTTAAGCAACAACTCCAAATGTTTTGGACATGAAACGAAAGCCGTTAATAATTCAGTGCTCATTCCTGATGAACGTGAACCTGAATGGTTTCTGCCATATCAGTGGCTTTTTTGCGAGCCGCATTCAATGACCTGGCAGTCGCCAAACAAACCCCAAGTCGACGCTTGCCTTGAATGGTTGGCTTGCCAAACAAGCGCAATTGCGTGCCTCTTTGCCCCAGAGCTTCTCCAACACCACTGAAGGTTGGATTGACACCGGTGCCTTCACCAATGATGACATGAGAGGCTGAGGGACCATTCTGTTGGATGGTTGGTATCGGTAAGCCCAAAATGGCACGGACATGCAGGGCAAATTGGCTTAAATCCTGTGAAATCATGGTCACCATGCCTGTGTCATGCGGTCTGGGTGAAACTTCAGAAAAAATAACTTCATCACCACGCACAAAAAGTTCAACCCCAAATATGCCAAAGCCTCCTAGGGCATCGGTCACTTTTTTGGCTATTTCCTTGGCTTTTGCCAATGAAACATCGGTCATGGGTTGAGGCTGCCAGGACTCCTGATAGTCACCATCTTCCTGACGATGTCCGATGGGTTCACAATAAGAAGTTCCGTCTACATGTCGAACCGTCAATAAGGTGATTTCATAATCAAATTTCACAAAACCTTCAACGATGACTCGTCCTGCACCGGTTCTGCCGCCACTTTGTGAATAATTCCAGGCTTTTTCGATGTCTTCTTCACAATGAATGGTTGATTGGCCTTTGCCCGATGAACTCATCACCGGTTTTACCACACAAGGAATGCCGATACGTTTGACAGCTTTTTGGAACGATTCATAGTCATCAACAAAACCATAAGGACTGGTATTGATTTCCAATTCTTCAGCTGCCAGTTTGCGAATACCTTCACGATCCATGGTCAACCGAGCTGCTTTGGCCGTAGGCACCACTCGATAACCCTCTTCTTCCAACTTAACCAGTTCCTCAGTGGCAATGGCTTCAATTTCTGGCACTACAAAATCAGGCTGCTCAAGCTCAATCACTTCTCGCAACCGATCTTTGTCCAGCATTGAAAATACATGGCGTCGATCAGC
>JAUHXW010000187.1 GCA_030426705.1 Gammaproteobacteria bacterium | reverse complement strand
GCGTTGGGTTTCTTCTTCTTTATCGATCAAACCGGCCAAAGGAATCAATATCTTCATTTGACCCAAAAGTGCTGTGGCGGCAGCGGGTTCTTCTTCGCCATCGGCCAACACGGAGACATTGTCCAGTCGGGCCATGGTTTTTAATAATCCTTGATGACTGTCCAATTGGGCCAAATCAGCATCGCTGGTTTGGGTCAATACCACATCCAGTGCTTTGGATGGTGGGATGTTCATTTCGCCGCGAATTTGGCGCACGCCCAGGGTGAATTCCTTGATCCATTGGATGGTTGATTCAGCTTGTGGATTTTGTAATGATTCATCAGTCTTGGGGAAATCGCTGATCATGATCGATGCGCTTTCAATACCCAAACGACCACGCACTTCCTGCCAAATTTCTTCAGTGACATAAGGCATGATGGGGTGCAATAAGCGCAAGGCTTGATCCAACACATATAATAAGGTGTGTTGTACCTGATTTTTGTGTTCGGTTTTCAGCAATGGTTTGGATAATTCCAAAAACCAGTCGCAGTATTCATTCCAGAAGAAATCGTAAATGGTTTGGCTGGCCAAATCCAAACGGTAGCGGTCCATCTGCTTGCGGTACTCGCTGATGCAGTTTTGCAACCTGGAAACAATCCACTGTTCCACTGTGGTGGCATGCTCCATAGTAAAAGATTTCGGTTCAAATCCTTCGGTGTTCATAAACACAAAGCGCGAAGCATTGAAGATCTTGTTACAGAAATTGCGGTAACCTTCCACTCGGCCCATGTCGAAATTAATATCACGACCGGTGCTCGCCAACGAGGCAAAAGTGAAACGCATGGCGTCACAACCATAGGCTTTGATGCCTTCAGGGAAATCTTCCTGAGTGGTTTTGATGATTTTTTCGACAATTTCAGGGTTGTCTTGCATCAGGCCTTTGGTTCTTTTGTCCAGAAGTTCATCCAGGCTGATGCCATCAATCAGGTCGATGGGGTCTAATACATTGCCCTTTGATTTGGACATTTTTTGCCCATGTGAATCACGCACCAAGCCGTGGATATAGACTTCGCGGAATGGAATATCGCCCATAAACTTGATACCCATCATGATCATTCTGGCGACCCAGAAGAAAATGATGTCAAAACCGGTAACCAGCACATTGGTCGGGTAATAGGTTTGCAGCTCTTTGGAGTTTTCTGGCCAATCCAAAGTGGCAAACGGCCACAAAGCCGATGAAAACCAGGTATCCAGCACGTCATTGTCTTGGGTCAATTTAACTTCTTCACTCAGTCCGTGCTTTTCGCGCACGGCTTGTTCGGTCATGCCGACATAGATGTTGTCTTTTTCATCGTACCAGGCTGGAATGCGATGACCCCACCACAATTGACGTGAGATACACCAATCCTGAATGTCGTTCATCCAGGCGTAATAGGTGTTTTTCCAGTTGTTTGGTACAAACTTGATGTCGCCATTATCAACGGCTTCGATGGCGGGTTTGGCCAGTGTTTTGGCGTCAACATACCATTGGTTGGTTAATAAAGGTTCAATCACATCACCCGAGCGATCACCGCGAGGTACCATCAAGACGTGTGGTTTAATCTCAACCAATAAACCCAGTTGTTCCATTTCTGCCACCACGGCTTTTCTGGCTTCATAGCGTGGCAAGCCATGATAGGCTTCTGGCGCGTTTTGATTGATGGTGGCGTCTTTGTTCAATACATTGATCATCGGCAGGTCATGACGTTTACCGACTTCGTAATCGTTAAAGTCATGAGCTGGTGTGATTTTTACACAACCGGTGCCTTTTTCTGGATCGGCATGTTCATCACCAACGATTGGAATGAGGCGGTTGCAAATAGGTAACAATACTTGTCCGCCAATTAAATGTTTGAAGCGCTCATCTTCCGGATTAACAGCCACAGCGGTATCACCCAACAAGGTTTCTGGACGGGTGGTAGCAATGGTCAAGAATTGATCAGTGGCATTACCATCAGCGTCAGCGACCGGATAGTTGAAGTGCCACATAAAGCCATTTTCTTCAATGGATTCAACTTCCAGATCACTCAATGCTGTATTTAAGGTCGGGTCCCAGTTGACCAAGCGTTGACCACGATAGATCAAACCTTCTTCATACAAATCAACAAACACTTTCAGTACCGCATCAGACAAACCTTCGTCCATGGTGAAACGTTGTCTTGACCAATCGGGAGAGGCGCCCATGCGACGCAATTGTTGCGTGATGGTGTTGCCTGATTGTTCTTTCCACTTCCAGACTTTTTCAACAAACTGCTCACGACCCAGCTCAACCCTTGAGGTGCCTTTGGCGTTCAGTTGACGTTCGACCACCATTTGTGTGGCAATACCCGCATGATCGGTACCTGGTTGCCACAAGGTGTTTTTGCCTTGCATGCGGTGATAGCGAATCAAGGTGTCCATGATGGTGTCCTGAAACGCATGACCCATGTGCAAAGTACCAGTCACATTTGGTGGTGGAATCATGATGCAATAGGCTTCTTCACCTTCGGTGTTGGGTTTGAAATATCCGTTTTCTTCCCAAGTTTTATACCACTTGGATTCAATTTGTGATGGGTCGTATTTTTCGATCATGGTTTGTTGTAATTTTTATGATTTTTAAAAGTAACTGTCATTCTGACTGAGCGGAGCGAATGGAAGAATCTCAGCACGATCGGAATTTCTGTCAGTGCTGTAGGAGATATTTCCGCTCGCTTCGCTCGGTCAATATGACCAATCAGTTAGATTTGTCATTTTTGGCTTTCATTGATCAAATACTGCACCAACATGGCCACAGGTCTTCCAGTAGCCCCCGCTTTTTTGTTGTTCCATGCGGTACCAGCGATGTCAACGTGGGCCCATTTTTGACCTTCGGTGAAACGTGACAGGAAGCAACCTGCCGTGATGGTACCAGCCGGGAAGCCCCCGATGTTTTGCATGTCAGCGAAACTGGTGTCCAATTGTTTTTGGTATTCATCCCACAGCGGTAATTCCCAAACACGGTCATGGGTTTGTAATCCGGCTTGTTTTAAATCATCTGCCAGCTCTGGTGTTTTGGTCATAACCGCAGAGGCCTGATGACCCAAAGCGACAATACATGCACCGGTCAAGGTGGCGAAATCCAGAACTACAGATGGTTTGAATTCTTGTGAATACGTTAAGGTATCACACAAAATCATGCGGCCTTCGGCATCGGTGTTCAACACTTCGATGGTTTTGCCTGAATATGAAGTGATCACATCGCCAGGACGGTAAGCTTTGCCATCAGGCATGTTTTCAACCGCAGGCACGAAGGTCAACAAGTTAATAGGTAAGCCCAATTCAACCGCTGAAACAAATCCACCAATCACTGTGGCAGCACCACACATGTCATATTTCATTTCGTCCATATTGGCGCCGGGTTTCAGTGAAATGCCACCGGTATCAAAAGTGATGCCTTTGCCTACCAATGCAATCGGCGCATCGTCTTTGTTACCACCGTTGTATTTCAAAACCACCATTTTGGGCTTGTTGGCACTGCCTTGGCCAACGGCCAGTAAAGCACCCATGCCCATTTTTTTCATTTGTTTGTGGTTCAGCACAGTGATTTCACAGTTGTCGTATTTGTCGGCAATCTTAGTGGCATATTTGGCGATATAGGCCGGATTGCAAATATTGGGTGGGTTGTTACCCAAATGTCTGGCGGTTTTTACTCCGGCAGCCATGGCTTTGGCTTGCTTGAAAGCATCCTGCTGCGCATCACTGAGCGCCACTTCCATGGATTTGATTTTGTGCTTGTTGTCTTTTTTGAAGGATTTGGTGTCTTCATAGCGGTATTCTGCATGAGCTGACGCCAATGTCACCAATTTAACCGCCATTTCGGCATCGATGTTTTTGGCATCAATCAGAGGCAAAAAGTTTGCCACGGAATTAACCCTGCTTGAGGCAATGCCTTTGATCACTTTATGGGTGGTGTCATACAAGGCAGTTGCGGTTAATTTATCGCTTTTACCCAACCCAACCACGGTAAAGATTTGTCCATTATCAGCGTACAGATTTTGAACTTGTCCTGATTTGCCAGTGAAGTCCTCGTTTTTAACCCTGGCAGTTAATTGACTTTGTACTTCTGCAGGCAATTCTTTAATCAATGCATTGTCTTTTTGGTCCTGAAAATGACCCAGGATAATTTGTTCTGTTTCAATGCTTTTTATATTAGATTGTGTGGCTTTTAATTTCATGTTTTGGGTCTGTATTTTGAACGAACTGTGCATTTTACCTTAAACTTGTGAAAATATAATCTGTCTTACAAGAAAAAGTCATGCGCTAACCGCTGTCTTTTATCTGGTAAAATGCCCGACCTTGATATTTAAGTGAAACCAAACCTGTGAAAATCATTGCCAATTATCTGCGTAAACAAACCATTAAGACCACTTTGGTGGTGTTGATGTTGTTGTTTTTGTTGATGGTGGGCACTTTATTTACATCGACTTTGCGAGCGATTGCGAGGGGTGTTTTGCCACCGGAACTGTTGTTTATTGAGTTGAGTTTGCGTTCGGTGGATGTGTTGTCGATTTTAATACCGCTGTCCTTTTATTTGGGCCTGTTGGTTTCTTTGAGCCAGCTTTATCGCAACCAGGAAGCGGTGATGATCCATTCATTTGGCTTGTCGGTAAAAGACATGATGCGGGCTTTTGCGCCTTTGGTGGCTGTGGTTTTTGTGTTGATGTTATTGATCGCTTTGGTGGTTTCTCCACAAGCGGCGAAAATATCCAAAGAACTGACATCAGAGGCTAATGAAAAAATCTCACTGATGGGTTTGACGGAAGGTAAGTTTCAAAAATTCTTTTCCAATGAAGGGGTAATCTTTGTCGAAAAAATTGATCCTGAAAGTAAACGGGTGGAAAATATATTTGCCAATATTCATCATCCTGATCGTGTGGATACTGTCACTGCCGAATATGGTTACCAGTTTGAAGAGAAAAATCAAAAATACATCGCTTGATTCAATAAATTGATATGGGACGACAAAAAAATTGGCCCAACAAAAAAGGGAGCCGACTGACCAGCTCCCCTTCAACCATCAAGATCAATTACAGGATTTATACGGGGGAAACAACCAAAACCTTATGAAAACTCCCAAAACAAGACTACCACAATTTGCAATAGCCTGTTTTTACTGAATCATCCTATAACTTAATGGCCCCTTTACAGTTAACGGTTAGTGTTTGACTTTCGAGGGTTTTAAATTTCATTACATCTAGTAAGACACAGGTATCGGCCGTAGGTCACTTCATTTCAAACAAAAATTGACTTATTTGTCCTTTTGGTTTGAATATCAATATTTTACGAAGTATATTTTTCTACACTGTCAGTAGTCTTTAAAAAGGAAATCATTGATTCGTATTTAAATAATAAAAAAGGCTGCCGTGGCAGCCTTTTATAAATCGATGAATAAAGTATTATCATCGCTTCTTATTGATAATCCAATTTCCATACGGATCAATATAGACCGTACGTCTGGTGCCACTTTTCAAAACCATGACCAACTTAAATATTCCCTTAGAATTTTTGTAAGCCGCCCCCAACTTTGAAGTAGGATATTCCTTTAAAATCTGTTCTACTACAGCAGGGGTTAACTCACTGGAAGGAATTCTTTCATAATCGTCGTTTACCATTTCAATTTTTGAAACCTTGTCCATTTGGCAAGGATTTGCATGGGTGTTCAATAACGTTCCAAAAACAACTAAGCTAATTATGATATACTTTTTCATCCTGTTTATATTTAAAATTATTAAAAGGTCAGATGCAATTCGCCAATAACCATCAAGGTGGGTATCAAGACTTGTTATGGCTCATTTCATTATATGATCTATGTTAATGATTCGTACTTTCCTTAATTACGGAGCTTTTGCCAAATTGGATGTTTAAGTCAAACTCTTTTTACCCTGAAAAAGGGGCGGCAGGACTTTAATTAATGTAAACTTAAACCTATGGCATAAAAAAAGTGTGCAACGAATACACACTTTTTTAAAACAGAAGGTAATTTTTTAAGCTTGATGCGAATCCTTTAATAAATCAAGAACCGTCTTGACCGGATTGAAGGT
>JAUHXW010000186.1 GCA_030426705.1 Gammaproteobacteria bacterium | reverse complement strand
CGTGGCTACGATACGCTTTGGTATGAGTGGCTTAGATGAAACAGCAGGTTCAGCCGATGATTATACGTTTAGACTTGAATATGGTGGCATTGCTTCCAATTGTGATATCAATATAACACATAACAATAGCAGTACATTTGGCGTTTGCAATCTCGATGGTTTTTTTATCAGTTCCACTCATCTCAGAATTGATAACGCAAATATTACTATAGGTGATAACTCGGTTGACTGGTTTTTTAACCAAGAACAAAATGATCTGATTTTCAAAAACGGTGTTGAGTATTAAAGCACATCATTAAGGTATAATATTCGGTTTCGTTTCAGACCGAATATTATGCCAATTTCTAAAATCCTGATTGCCAATCGCGGTGAAATAGCGGTGCGAATCATCCAAACCTGTCGACAGCTAAATATCAAAACAGTGGCGGTGTTTGCCGATGCTGATCGTTTTGCCAAACATGTCCAAATGGCTGATGAAGCTTATCATTTAGGTTCCACTGATTTGGCTGATTCATACCTGAATATTGAAAAAATCATTAAAGTGGCCAAGGATTCAGGTGTAGATGCAGTGCATCCTGGGTATGGTTTTCTTTCGGAACGAGCCAGTTTTGCAGAAGCGTTGGATAAAGCAGGTATCACATTCATTGGGGCCCCTGCTGAAGCCTTGCGTTTAATGGGTTCAAAGTCGGCAGCCAAACAAACCATGTTACAAGCTGATGTACCCTGTGTGCCAGGTTATCAGGACGATAATCAATCTGTTGAAACATTGCAAAAAGCAGCTGATGAAATTGGCTTTCCTGTGTTGATCAAGGCGGTTGCTGGTGGTGGCGGCAAGGGTATGAAGATTGTTGAAAAAGCTGAGCAATTCATCAGTCAACTGGAATCAGCAAAACGCGAAGCGATGAATGCTTTTGGTGATGATCAGGTAATATTGGAAAAATACATCACCAAGCCCAAGCACATCGAAGTTCAGATCTGTGCAGATAAACACGGCAATGTGATTCATTTGTTTGAGCGGGACTGTTCAACCCAACGTCGCTACCAAAAAGTCATTGAGGAAGCACCTGCCGCGGGCTTGAGCGATGCCACTCGAACAGATATGCTTAACGCGGCCATAAAAGCCACGCAAGCCATTGATTATGCGGGTGCGGGAACCATTGAATTTATCATGGATGGTGACGACTCATTTTATTTCATGGAAATGAACACCCGTTTACAGGTAGAGCATCGGGTCAGTGAATTGATTACAGGTGTGGATCTGGTTGAATGGCAAATCAGAGTGGCGGAAGGTGAAAAGTTGCCATTGAAACAAACCAAAATTCATGACAAGGGCCATGCCATTCAGGTGCGTTTGTATGCGGAAGACCCACAAAATAATTACTTGCCATCTACCGGCTTGCTCGAACGAGTGAAGCTGATGCAAACAAAACATTCATTGGTGGATTCTGGAGTCAGAACCAGTGATTCAGTGACCATTCACTACGATCCAATGATTGCCAAATTGGTGGTTTGGGCCAAAAATCGACAGAAGTGTATCAGGGAAATGCAAAACATCCTGAATCAAAGCGCCATTTTTGGGGTTAAAACCAACATGGCTTTTCTGTCACAAATTTTAGCAAGTAAAGCATTTGCCAAGCACAACATTTATACCAACTCACTGGATAACAATGAGTTGGATTTGTCACAACCCTTACCAGCTGCTGTGACCGCCATATTTGCGCATCACTTATTGCATAATGATCATCCACAACAAGCCTGGCACCATGCCAATGGTTGGCGCTTACAAGGTGAACAGCCTTTGGCGATTCAATTTGAATACCAAGGCGAAAAGTACACACATCTAGTCAGCTGGGAAGCTGGAGAATATTTGATTGATGGCAAGGATCATTATTTGCCGCAAGCTGGTGATTTGTGTCATATACATCGCAATCAGGTGCAAGTGATACACAACAATTTGCGTTACGAGTTGATCTTACCTGACTATGAAGCCAAAGCATCGGCTTCCAACGCCAATGCCATCCTTGCACCGATGCCGGGTAAAATCATCGAGGTGAAAGTAGCAGAGGGTGATGCTGTTGAACAAGGAGAAACCCTGGTGGTGATGGAAGCCATGAAAATGGAATTAGAATTAAAAGCCGAACGAGATGCAGTCATCAAATCTGTATATTTCAAACAAGCTGACCAAGTCAAAGCCGATGCGGTCTTGGTTGAGTTGGAGTGAACATGAGTTATCCAAAGCGCGTAAAAATTGTCGAAGTTTCACCCAGAGATGGCTTGCAAAATGAAAAGCAAGTCATTGATGTTGCTGATAAATTGAATTTAATCAATGGCCTGCGTGAAGCAGGTGTTCGAGACATCGAAGTGGCAGGTTTTGTTTCGCCCAAGTGGGTACCACAATTGGCCGATGCCAGTGAAGTTTGCGCGAGGTTGGTCGATGATGGTGTGACCCAGTATTCAGCTTTGACGCCCAACATGAAAGGTTTGGAAGGTGCCATTGACGCAGGCATCAAACAAGTGGCGGTGTTTACCGCGGCTTCGGAAAGTTTTAATCAAAAGAACATCAATTGCTCCATTGCCGAGTCTTTTGAACGGTTTGCACCAGTAATGCAAAAAGCCAAGGAGTTAGGAATTAAAGTCAGGGGCTATGTTTCTTGTGTGTTGGGTTGCCCTTATGAAGGCGCCATTGATCCTCAGGTTGTCGCCCAAGTCAGCAAAAAACTGTATGACATGGGATGTTTTGAGGTGTCCTTGGGCGATACCATTGGCACTGGCACGCCACTTAAAGCCAAAACCATGTTCGAATTGTGTGCTGAACATGTGCCTGTAGAAAAACTGGCCCTTCATTTTCACGACACCTACGGCCAGGCTTTAGCCAATATCCATGCTTGCCTTGAATTGGGTGCTTCGGTAATAGATTCCTCAGTTGCTGGCATCGGTGGATGTCCATATGCTAAAGGCGCCACTGGTAATGTCAGCACTGAAAATGTGGTTTATATGTTAAATGGTATGGGAATAGAAACTGGTATCGATTTAACCCAATTGATTCAAACTGGTCAGCAAATATCTGAAGTGTTGGGTAGAAAGCCTAACAGTCAGGTTAATCATGCTTTGGGTCAAAAGTAGGGTTATCCAAGTTATTCTGAGTGCTCAAGCAGTGACGAATCATAAGACATTGTACCAGCTTTTTGAGATCCTTCGGCTTCACGTTGTTTCGCTCAGGATGACCATTTGCTTGTCATTCTGAGCGAGTGAAACGAGTCGAAGAATCTCCCTATGATCAAGTGAACTCAAATCATTGAACATCATACCAGCTTTTTGAGATCCTTCGGCTTCACGTTGTTTCGCTCAGGATGACCATTTGCTTGTCATTCTGAGCGAGTGAAACGAGTCGAAGAATCTCCCTATGATCAAGTGAACTCAAATCATTGAACATCATACCAACGTCTTGAGATTCTTTGGCTACGCTCAGGATGACTGGTGTTTGGGTTCCGCTCAGTATGAAAAGGAAAACTAGTCTGAACCAGCATCAGCCAGTCGTTGTTCTAATTCAGAATAATCAAAGTCAGGTTCGCGTTCCTGCATTTCCTGTAACAGTTGAGTGGCTTCGTTGATTTTTCCTTTTTCGAGATACATTTCGAAGCGTTGCAATTCCATGGCTAAAATAGGGTCGAGGTTACTTTGTTTGAGGGTTTTCTTTTTGACTTTAAGCTCGTTCATCAGCAACTCTCGGTTGGCCTTGACCGATTCAGTTTCTAATGATGCTGGGTCCTCACGTTTGAAACGACTGCCAGTGACTGCGATTTTTCCCTGTTCTTCCATATTTTGTAAATCGTCTGCTTCAACAGCCATATCGGCTGCAGGTGCAGCTGGCTGGTTGCTTTCAGCCGGTGCCATTAGGGCTTCTTCAAGAACAGGTTCCGGTTCAGAATGAAACTCTTGCTTGCTCAATTCTTTAGCAGGTTTAGGTTTTTGTGGTTGAGTCAGTTGTGCGTTGGGTGCAGCTTGGTCAAGTAATTTTTCATTTTGCACCAGAAGCCAAATGATTGGCATGACCAGCACAATTGAAGCCGCAGCCAGCCAGGGTCGCCAGCTTCTTAGTTTGCTTTTTGTTGCATGCGAATGCTGTGCATGCTGCAAAATGATTTGATCGAGCTGCTCAGGCGGTTGATCTTTGTTTCCCGAACGATAGATTTCATTTAACACTTTGTCATCATCATTAGGATTCATAGTAATCGCTCCAAAGCTCGTTTGAGTTTATTTACCGCATACCGGTACTGACTCTTGGTTTGTTCGTAGGCCTGGCCTGTGACATCGGCAATTTGTTGTAAAGACATGTTGCTTTCATGACGCATGACGAAGGTTTGTCTTTGTTGAATGGGTAAGTAACTGATGGCATTGTTCAATTCTCGCGCCATTTGTTTC
Source organism: Gammaproteobacteria bacterium (assembly GCA_030426705.1). Taxonomy (GTDB): domain Bacteria; phylum Pseudomonadota; class Gammaproteobacteria; order Xanthomonadales; family Marinicellaceae; genus Marinicella. The sequence continues at coordinate 1,737 of JAUHXW010000186.1, read as the reverse complement.
GCAACAAATTCATTTTCTGGTTGTTTAATTAGAGTTGATTCGTTGATTTCAACAGCATCTACATCAGTGTCAGTAAATTCGCCTGCACGTCCTAACTTGCGAAACTGGTCAATCAATAATCTTCTGGCAATGGTGTAAGCCCAGGTGGTGAAGTTTTTGTTTGGATCAAATTGCTGTTTGTTGTTGATGATCTTGAACCACAAATCCTGAAACAATTCGTTGGCATCTTGTTCATTGTTGATTGATTTTTTGATGAAACGATACAACGGGCCTTTGTGTCTTTGATAAAGTACTTCAAAGGCCCGTTGGTGGTTGATGTCTTGTGGGTTGCAAAAAGTTGACATCAGTTTTTCATCGCTGTAGTTTTCAAGCATTAAAATATTTTAATGCTTTAAGCCCGAGTAGTTTATAAGTAAATGGAATTTTCTGAAAAAATGACACAGAAGGTTGCCCAAATATCACGAATACCATAGTTAATGCTATGGTTTGAGTGATTTTGGGCAAGATTCAAAGTCAGTTTTTCTGAAACTAAAACATTTGGAATGTTTTGGTCAGCTTTGCTGCCCGCAGGGGACAGCACAAGGAAGTGCTGGAACAAACCATTTAGGTGTAAATGAGCATAATGGATATGTGCTTTTGCAGCTCTGTTGATTTTTGTGTTTATCATTTTAATCACCGTACTTATGAATTACTCGGGCTCATTATTTAGCCAACCCTTTAGCGAGTGAAACCAACTGCAAAAACTCACCACGGTAGCCAAATGGGTCATCACCTTTTGAGCTGCGAGCCAGATTTAAAATATCATCGTAAGCAAATGATTTCAAATAAGTTCCTTCACGCAATAACTGACCGAAGGCTGCTACAGAAGCAGCAAATTTGAATTCATTGCTGGCCTCATCCAATTCCTTGATTTGAGTTTTCATGATAGGCCATTGCAACAATTGACTGGTATCCTGTTCAGGTTTTTTATAACGGACTTTCAAAAAGGCGATTTCGTCACTGATCTCATTTGAGACGACATTTTTTTGGTACCTTGATTCGGTTAACCAGCCTTTGTTACCACTCATCACGATTTCATAGATGGCTGTTACCGTATGGCCAGCGCCAATTTCACCGGCATCTACCTTGTCGTTATCAAAGTCTTCGTTATTCAAGTGACGGTTTTCATAACCAATCAGTCGATATTCAGTCACCACTTCAGGGTTGAATTCGATTTGAATTTTTACGTCTTTGGCAATGGTGAACAGGGTAGAATTGATTTGATCAACCAACACTTTATTGGCTTCTTTGATGGTATCAATATAGGCGTAATTGCCATTGCCCACATCGGCCAGTTGTTCCATCAGATGGTCATTGTAATTACCGGTGCCGAAACCTAAAGTGGTCAAAGAAACCCCTTTTTTGCGCTTTTCTTCTACCAGTTCTTTCAAGGCTTCAAAATTGGTGGTGCCCACATTGAAATCGCCGTCAGTAGCAATCAATATGCGATTGATACCATCCTTAACCAGATTCTGTTCAGCCATTTGATAGGCCAGGTGAATGCCAGCTGCACCATTGGTGGAGCCACCTGCGGATAATTTATCCAAAGCGGCAGCAATTTTAGCTTGATTGTTTCCTGCAGTTGGCTCCAAAACTACACCTGCTGCGCCTGCATAGACCACAATAGAAACATGATCTTCACTGGTCATTTGCTTGGTCAGCAATTTCAATGACGATTTGAGCAAGCCAATCTTGTCA